>JAUWXV010000121.1 GCA_030616165.1 bacterium
GATACTGTTGTATTTAAAAAAGATGATAATGAAGTTTTACGATTGGGTAATTTTAGAGTATTTGACAAGGATGAGAAGATTATAAGTGTTAGTAGTGTTGTCAGTGGTAAGAATAAAGTAATATATAAATTCAATAGGACAGATAAATCAAAAGCAGTAGTAATTGACCCGACTTGGAGTTGGGCACCCACTCCGACTACGGGAAAGGACAAAGAAATCAGACAAGGATTGAGTGGATCACAAAACGCTCAAAATATTATGGTAGCCTATTATTCATCAGTTGAAAGTAGGGGTTTATTTCAGTTTGTGGGTATTAAAGATAGTTTAGATTCTATAGAAGTAGATTCCGCATTCTTAATTGGGCATCAAACTAACCATACAATAGTGGGAACACCGAGTATTTATTGTAGGGCAATAGCCGAATCTTGGAATATAACAGACGAGTGGGCAAACCAACCTAGCACCCGAAGTCCTTATTCGGAAGATACTTTAAGTTCAGCAAATTATTCGGTCGATGGCAATAATTTTTACTGGAGATGGGAAATAACTGATATTATGGAAACGGTTTTTGAAGATGATTCAACTGATTATGGTTTAATGTTTTTTACGTCAAATTTGGCAAGTGACAACAAGGTGAGAATTTATTCAAGCAATTATAATGATACGGTTTCATATAGACCGAAGATAGTGATAGAATACATATCTAAAAAATATTTGAGTTTAAATTTGGTTGCCATTTCAGATAGTTCGATTGAATGCACAATAGATACTTCTGTAGCAGGATATGTTGACAGTCTCGTAATAATGCGCAGCATCGATTCATCTGCTATGGGCGATGTTTTTTATTCGCTGAAGGATACGCTTGATACGCTTACCGTTAATACAAAGTATTCACTAATTGCAGGTGGTTATCTCGGAGATACATTGAAATATTACAGTGCTCCTGATAGTATATATACTCTTGCTTTGATTCCTGACACCCCATTTGTTCAGAGCTGGAGTGCAACAAGCATAAGAATTAAACCGGAAAGAGGAGAAAATCCGGCGGATGCAAAACTTGCGATATATGATTCAACTTTACAGAAGTATCTAAATTCATCCGGTGATACTTTATCATCAGCAGTCTGGCAGACAGAAGCCCAGTGGGATACTCTTGTAGCGATAAAGCGAGTCCCCAATACTGAATATATATTGGGTGTTTTTGCTAAAAATGAAGATGACAGCATCACGGCAATTTCTGATTTGAAGAGCTGCAAAACCAACAGCATAATTGATTCTATTAAAGTATATGCAATTACGGACAGTTCTTATATAATATATTTTGGCGGTGACTCGGTATATTCTCCTTTTGAGGGTTATTTTGCTATAGATGATTCTGATAGTTCAACTGTATCTGATACTATCGATGTATTTTCATACGGGATAAAATCGATTTTTACTAATAAACCTTTTTCGCTTAACACACTTAATCGGTTTCGGATATTGAGAATCGAGAATCAAGCTGACAGTCTTTATTATTCGGATGCAGACTCTGCATATACTTTGACAGCCACTCCCACTCCACCTGTTATTTCCGGAACTACAGATTCAACATTCTTACTTCAATTTGATGATGTCAGTGGAAATCCTGACACAATAAAGTATGCTGTATTTGACAGTATGTATTCATTATATCGCGATACCACAGGTGATACAACAGAAACAATCGTATTTGCAACTGATGTTGATTGGGATAACGTAATAATAAAAACTTATACACCAAATCTTTTTGTAGCAATAGGAATTTTTGGAAAGAATGACGATTCAGTATTTAGTGCAGTCTCTTCGGATACAACATGGACCTGGGCTGCTGTTCCGGGAACTACGATGGTGAGTGTGATTGATTCAACGAGACTGTTGATTAATATAGATCCTAATAAAAATCCTGAATATACATATTTTGCTGTTGAGGATAGTATTTCTGAGAAATTTATTGATATAAATACAGGGATATTGAGGTCATCAGGTGTAGAAGTCGATTCTACCTGGGCATTCGGGAGATATTCTGATTGGGGTGGAAGTGAAGGTTTTATTGTAAAAGTTACACCAAAAACAAATTATTATTTCAGGGCATATTCAAAAGATGGTAATACAAATCCATAGTGTTGGTAGGAAGGATTACATCCTTCCTACATTGTTAAGATTATATTCAAAGAATGGTAACACTAATTCATAATTAGAGGTAAAAAATGCCGTTAAGAGGACCAGGACCAGGAAAATTAATAACATCACCGATTGCTTCACCAATCGTAAGTTTTTATGCGGTTGTTTCAGTAAAAAAGTGGTTTACTACAATTAGAGAAGTATCGGATTTATATTTCGGGATAGTTGGGAGTTCTGATGTTCAGAATGAAGAGGTGCTGATGCTTGGGAATAGAGAAAACTACCTGAAAAATGGAAATATTCAAGTTGATTCGGAGAGGATTAAAAAGGTTAACACAGTGGTTCCGCCGGATACGATTACGTTTTCAACTTCTAATAATTGGGAAAATTTCTCTAATTCAGATATAGTAAGGGGTTCTGTAAAAGTTTTCGATTCAGGAGAGACAAAGGAGTTTATTGGGGGCGTTGAATTTGAGATAAACTATAAAGATGGAAAAATAAAGAGGCTTCAGGCAGCAGGAACTCCCGGGGGAGCATCTTCATCTGGTGCGGGGGTTAATAGTTTCATTGCTGAATTTTTTGCCGCTGTCAATGTTTCTCAGGTTGTTAAGGTTTATTATGATTGTTATACTGATTATGTTAAGGGGACTGATTATCAGGTAAATTACAAACTAGGGACATTATCCAGATTAGCAGATGGGAATATACAAAATGGTGAGCGGGTATTCGTCGATTATCGGGTTATTTCAAACATAAGTGACCAGATTATAGTAAAAGTGATAAATCAGGCACACAAATTCATAATGAGTAGAATAGACGAGAATTTAGAAGGGACAGAGAATGAAGACATGAAATATGCAGAGACTTACTTTGCTTTGGGACTGCTTGCGAATTCAAGTGCATCTGATATGGTGGAAGCAAAAAGAGATAGTAAAGCATCAAGTGCAGCAGAAACTATGCTGAAAATTGCATCTGTATATGAAGAGAAAGCCTGGGAGTTTCTTGCGCCTTATAACATAATTAGTTCTCCAAGGAGAGCAGGAGCTAAGATAAGAAAGAATCTGGCGTAAATTTATATCTTTCTCAATTTTATGAATTTATAAAAAGTCAAGATTATGGAGTTTAAAAATCTTACACTAAAAAAGAGAAAGTTTATCGAATTTTTAAAAAATAAAAATTCAGAAGATGACAAAAATGAAAAGAGGGTAAGCGAGATTGCAGAAGAGATAGGGATAAGTGAAAAGACTTATTACAGGTGGAAAAGAGACCCTGAACTTTTAAATATTGCTTATCATGAACATCTCAAAAGACTTGGGGCATGGCTGCCGAAGGTTTTAATCACCCTTGCTGAAAAGGCTGAAAAGGGGGATATAAGAGCGATAAAACTTTTGCTTGAACAATTTAATGTGTATAAAGATGACGAGAAGATTTCTGATGAATTGACTGCAGATAAAGTAATCGACCTGATTAGAAAGTCAAAAAGTGATAAGAAAAAATTTGAAGAAACAGAGTAAATCTATGAAAGTTGAAGATTTTGAAAATATGGAAAGATGCATTGAAAGTCCGTGGTATTTTATGACAAACTTTGTTTATACTTTGGAGCGGGAGGAAGGGATTAAAAAGTATCCGGATTACAGTTATTTGAAAGATTTCGTGGACTCTATGGAGAAAGAAAGGCTGATAATAGTATTAAAATCGAGACAGATGTTGATTAGTTGGACGGTAATGGGATTTGTATTGTGGAATTGTATATTCAGCGATTCATCAGATAATCTTGTTATTTCAAAAAGAGAAGATGAAGCAATAGATTTATTGTTTCGTGCAAAGTTTGTATACAATAATCTTCCTGATTTCATGAAGGTCTCTGTGGGTTATGATAACAAGAATATGCTTGAGTTTAAGGGGCAAAAATCTCGCATAATCTCACTTCCTTCTTCGCCGGATATCGGGAGAAGTTATTCTCCAAAGAGAATTTTCTGGGATGAGATGGCTTTTACTCCTTTTGATGAGGAGGTATTTCAATCATTACAACCCGGTCTTGATGGAGGCGGTTCTTTTATTGGTGTTTCTTCTTCCAATGGGATTAATAACAAACACGGCAAACTCTGTATGAATTACAAAGAAGATGGGTTTAAGAGGATTGATATACATTATTCGTTACATCCATTGAAAGATGAAAACTGGCTTAAAGAGGCGAAAAAGGGTATAAGTATCGAGAGGTGGAATCAGGAACAGGAGCTTTCACTGGAAACAGCGGGAAGAAGGGTTTATGAGCGATTCTCTGAAAGGATCCATGTAATCGATTGGGAATATAATCCTGTTCTGCCTGTTTATCGTGCAATTGACTTCGGGTATCATACGCCGGCAGTTCTATGGATTCAGGTAACTGCCGACGATGTTGTTATTGTTTTCAAGGAGTGGGTGGGAGAAAATAATACTATTAGTGAGATGGTTGAGCAAATAAAAAGAGGAGACAGGGAGATCGGGGTTAATGAGGATGCAGTTGAAATAACATATTGTGATCCGTCGGGAAAGGCTGCAAGCGATGTCGGTATCTCATCTGTTGATTATCTGGAGAA
The DNA here is from genome assembly GCA_030616165.1 of bacterium. GTDB lineage: Bacteria > SM23-31 > SM23-31 > JAUVVT01 > JAUVVT01 > JAUWXV01. The sequence goes on from JAUWXV010000121.1 coordinate 4,722, forward strand.
CAATGGTATTAAAGTTAATTATAGGGCAAGTTCTCTTCTTGCAGGGATTGATTTGGTTAGGGAAAAGTTGATGGATGCGTCTGGAAAAGTTTTTCTTAAGGTATCAAGGAATTGTAAAAGGGTTATAAGTGATTTCAGGCAGTATTCAAAAAAGTATAATAGTGAAGAGCCAAAAAAGGACAATATATCTGACCATACTATGGATGCTTTAAGATATTTTATTGTGAATTGTTTTGATAGGGATGTAAAAATGTTTGTTCCTGCAAAAGTAGCAGGTGTCGACCTACTTTCTTTGTAAAGAAAGTAGGATCCGCCTCTGGCGGAAAAGAAACTTTAAACTTATCCCGAACTTCGGGATATAAGTAAGTTTTCTTTCTACTTCTTTTTCAAAAGAAGTAGCAAGGAAAGAGGAGAAAGGTTTTAAGAATGGGAATTTTTAATAATTTATTTTTTCGTAAGAAACAATCTCTGTCACAGGAAGCAAAGATTGAAACGAGAAGAAGAAACATAAGATGGGAGAATCCGGCAAATTGGTTCAACTTTCATAAGCACACAAGAAGCGATTTTTATCGCTATGTAAGGGACAATATTCCTTTAATATCTGCATCTGTATGGGCATGGGTCAGACTCTGCTTTACGCCACAGCATTATGTAATTACTGGAACAGAGTCAGAAAAGAAAAGGGCTGAAGTTGTTCTTGATAGACTTGGAAAGCGCATTTTTGAAGGGATAAGTAGAAAGGACGGTGTAAAGAGTCTTCTGGAACTATTTTTTCTTGAGATATTCACAACGGGCAGATTTGCTGGCGAGATAGTACAATTAGCATCAGGCAGGGGTATAGACTATTTTCATACAATCGATTCTTATGAGATAATATGGGAGAAGAAGGGGAGATGGATTCCATATATAGAAAGGGATGGAAAGAAGATTTCCCTTGATGATGAGAGGTTTTTTTATTATGGATTGGGGGCGGATTTAAAGAATCCAGCCGGTGTATCGCCGATTTCTGCGATTCCATTTGTTGCGGAGATTGAGGAGAGGATGCTTGAAGATATGTCATTATATTCCCATAATGCTGGTGTGCCGAGGCTTCATATAAAGATTACCCCACCGGAGCCTATGAAAGGTGAAAGTCAGGCTAACTATGCGAAAAGGATAAATAGTTATTTTGACGAGACTGTCGAAAAATTTAAATATCTTGACCCTGATGATAATATTTTTACATGGTCTGATGTTGAGATAGATTTGGTGGGTGGGACCGGTGGGGTTCCATTTACATGGAGATTGAACAGAGAACAGGTAATCGAAGATGTTATAACCGGTATGAGACTTTTTCCGTGGGTCGTAGGGAGAACACACGGGACAACTAAAAACTGGGTTCAGGCACAGTTTAATCTTCTGATGCAGGAAGTTGACAGCATTCAGGAAGAGGCTAAGGCTTTTGCTGACTGGTTAAGGAATACAGAACTTCAAATGCAGGGAATCGATGCAAAGTCGAGCAATATTTTTGCACCGAATCAAGACCCGTTTATACTTGAAAAGGCAAAATCAAATGCTATTATGTTTGATACTGTTGACAGGAAGGTTAAACGGGGGTATATCAGTAAGGATGATGGAGCAAAAGAACTTGGATATCATAAGGTATTTAAAAAGGACTGAAATAATTAGATAATTTGTTTTTTGCGGGTTTGGTAAATCAAGCCCATATAAATATGGTGTTAAAATATTATTATTAATTGTAGGGATTAAATTTATCGAACCCAATCTTTAATTAAGACAATAATAAGCAATAGACAGACAGGAATGTCTGTCCTACCGAAATTTTTTAGTAGTAGGTCAGACATTCTTGTCTGACAAACAATACAAGAGGTTTTAAATGGAAGAAGAAGTTATTTTTTTAAAGTGTGATGATTGTGGAGAGTTGAACAGGATTGATATTAATGTGCCAGCACAAGGGTGTATTAAGTGTGGGAAGAAAATTGTTACACCGCAAGGTGAAAAAAAGATAAAGTCAGCAGATAAAAAAGTGTAGGAGAAAATGTTATGAAGAAAATCTTGGGATATATACAGGGTAACATGAAAATGGAGACAATCGAAGCGACCAATGAAGATGCAGAGGTGATAAATTTACTTCTTAATCCGCCGATTGTTTCGGTGAAAAAAGAGGATATCTATGTGAGAAGGTGCAGGCTTGCTTCGGACGCTATTGATTATAGTTATGGTAAATTCAGGACTGAAAACCTTCCGAGGCTTTTGGAATTTGCTCAAGGTGTATCTCTACTTATCGGTCACAGAAAGGATACTGCTGGTGTTGCAAGGTTTTTTGATGGCAGTATTGAACAGATTGATGATGTTTATAATCCATTTACACAAAAGAGTGAGAGAATTACATATATAGTTCCAAAGTTCTACTGGATGAAGAAACACAGCAGAGCAGAAGATTTACGTATAAATGTCGATGGTGGGATATATCATCAGGTTAGTTTAAGTTGGTGGTACAAGAAGGCAACCTGTGGAATCTGCGGGAAGGATATGAGGGATTGTGAACATATACCAGGCAGAAAATATAATAATATCCTTGCATTTTATTATTATGACAAGATTGGCGATGTGCTGGAGGGTTCAATCGTATATAAAGGGGGACAGCCTTATACCGGTTTTTATCTAAATAATGAATTAACCGAGGGATTAGAAGAATGCAGAAAGATTTACAACGGATTTTCTTCTGATAAATGCGGTGGAAATATAAGAGTTTTTCGAGAGGATATTGTTAATTATCTGAAGCCGTTGAAAGGATGTGCATATATTGCAGGTAATATTGCCGATAAAGGTTATTCCGATGACAGAATTGATATAATAGTTGAAACTGCTAATAGAGATGAAATTTTGGATTTACTTCCTTTGCCATTCAAAAATATGGTGGATTTTGTCGAGCCCAGTAAAAAAGGCAGTAAAATGATCAAAATGGAAGGCAGAACAAGTGATGATAATTCTGAATTCAGAGGAATTAAAGGGATAATCAAGAATGAAAATATTAACAATGAGTATTTTTCAAAGAAGAATTTTATTAGATTCACAGGTAAATACGTAATAGAGCCGCTTTATGAAGGGATACTTGTTCAGGTTCATAAGGATGAAAAGTCGGTAAAAATATTTGATACTTTCGGAAAAGAAATATCTAATAAATTACCAGATATAATTGAAGATGTCCGAAATTTTAATGAAAAGAACTTAATACTCGATGGTGTTCTTCTTGTTTATCACGGCAGGACAAGGTTTGGGCATAAGGAGGTTTGTGATATAATTTACAATAATAAAAATTTAGAAGGTTTGCGGCTGAGATTGAAGGTATTTGATTTTTTAAGATGCGGGAGTTTAGATTCAACAGACATGATTTTTAAAACCAGACATGAGATACTTCCTGAGATTTTTTATGATACTAAAAATGTTCAGATTGTCAAGGCTCAATTTGTAGGAAGCCCTTCTGAAATTATTGCCAATATTGAAAAATATTCTACCAAGAATGGAGCGATAATTAAAGATGCCTACAGTAAATATTATGAGAAAAATAAATGGTTTAAATATAAAAAGATGTATGAAATAGATGCTAAAATCATTGACTGTAAAGTTACAGAAGAAGGCACTGAATATTTATGCGGTGTTATTGGTGCAAATGAATTGAAAGTTATAGGTAATGTTTTTTCAAAAAAGATAGATGCAGATAAAGGAGATATTGTTAGAATAGAAGTAGAAGATGCAGAATTGGAAGATGATGAAATAAAGTTGCATTCTCCGAAGATTATCGAGATAAGATATGATAAAAAATATCCCGACAATGTAAACGTTATTAAGAGAATTTCTGAAACAGAAAGAGATTCAGTGAATTCTGATGCGATGTGTGAATTTATGGTTTACGAATATAATGAAGAAAATGTGCGTTACTTTGAGTTGCTTATTCAGAATAATAGTGAAGCGGGATTTGTGAAATTCAAAAGAAAGGGCGATTTTTTATTTAATAGGAATAGAATGAGTTTAACCGAATGCAGAGAATCGTTAGGGTGTATTCCTTCAGACAGCAAAATTTTAGATTACGGTTATGTCTTTGATTTTAAGGATTCAAATCATTTCAAGAAATTTTCACTTTTTGGAAGATTTGGTCAGGTTAAAGGAAATTTTATTGCAAGGGGAATATTGTATCAAGGGAGAAATTTGTTTTTGCTGTGGAAAGTCGATTTTTAAATAGTCCTACTTTCTTTGTAAAGAAAGTACTTACTTCTTTTGAAAAAGAAGTAAGCAATCCGAAGGACCCGCCTATGGCGGGGAAAACTTACTTTTTTTACTGAGTATTTAGAGATTAATGAGAAATTATATCATAGATATTAAAGCATATTATGACGGATAATGAAAATGCATTATTAAAGAAAATATACGAAGTAGTCTTTCGTCTTGAGCAGTGGAAGGATGACCAGGAGACAAGCATAAGGCAGTTCTGGGAGAAAGATTGGAAGGAGTTAAAGGATATTTTAAAAAATCACGAAAATAGAATCGTTAAAATTGAAAAGTGGCAGGCAATGAGTGTTGGGATTGCAATAGCATGTTCAACCTTTCTTGCAATTTTAATCAGAGTAATAAAATTTTAAAACTATTGCATATATTTATTTAGTAGGACAGACATTCTTGTCTGTCCATTTTATTCAAAATAACAAAATTTTAAAATCAGTATCGAGGTCATTATGAAAGGAATTTTCACAAATATTGTATTCTCCGGTATGGGATTATCTTTTTTTCTTTTGATATTATCCCGAATGATACCAAATGATAAGTTAAAAAAAGCGTCGGTAAAATTTGGCAGGATAATCAGTAAAACTGGAAGATCAAGGTTTGGTAAAAAGTTCTGGGAAGGACTTGAAAATTATATCGAAAACAGCCTATCGGTCATTTTTACCGGTTTAAAAGAGGGCTGGAACGAAGACGACACACTTTCTTTGTAAAGAAAGCAATCTTCTTCTTTTGAAAAAGAAGAAGCAAGAAAACTTACTATTACTCCCTATTCCGTGCTTCGCACGGAATAGGGAGTAAGTAAAAAGTTTCTTTGCCTACTTTCTTTACAAAGAAAGTAGGTAGGAAAAGAGGGAGGAGATATGAAAAAGAGGGAGTATGATCAATGGCGTTCGATACTTTGGTCAGAGAGTGATGTACTTGTTCTTGCAAGAACGATATATGGTGAGGCAAGGGGAGAGGATGAGGAGACAAAGATAGCCGTTGCTAATGTAGTAATGAACAGGGCTAATGACCCTAAATGGTGGGGAAAGACGGTAAAAGAGGTATGTCTTGCAAGAAAGCAGTTTAGTTGTTTTAATTTTGAGGACCCAAACTTTGTGGAGTTAGTGAATGTTACCATAAAGAATAAAGTTTTTCAAGAATGTTTCGGGATTACATATTCTGTAATGAAGAAACTTTTACCTGATAATACGAATGGTGCGACGCATTATCATAATAAAGATATTGATACTCTCTGGGACGATAAGATGAGTATAGCACTTGAACTTAATAATCTTTTATTTTACAACGAAAAATCATTAAAAATTTAGGAGGAAGTAAAATGGAATGGATATTACAAAACAATGTAATAGCATACATAATTACTGCGATTCTCGGTGCGTTTGGTTCAAAGTTCTTCTTTTCAAAAAAGATAGAGTTATTAAGCCATGTGATGATTGAGATTACCCAACTGCTTACAGTGCTTGTTGATTCATTAAAGCCTGATGCAGATGGAAAGACGAGAATAACAACAGAAGAGGCAGAGAGAATCAGGAAAGAGATTATGGATGTGCTTAAACTTTTTAGACCGAAGAAGTAAAGTTCTATAATTCCCTGCCCGTAAAGGGCAGGGAAAATACCTCTTATTTACGATTGTAAAAATTATCATTTAAAGAGGCTGATGAAAAAGTCAAATAAATAGTTAATTTAGGATGAGATTGCCACGTCCCGAGTACTCGGGACTCGCAATGATAATAAACTTACATGTCATTACGAGGAGCGAAGCGACGCCTGCGCAGGCGTTGTAATCTACTTTTTCAGCAGGATCTATAAAAATTAAAAGTGTAGTTTATTTCACAATTATTTCTTTGTTGAGAAATTTTTTTGTTATAATTTAACGCAATGTATTAGATAATGGCAGTGATATTATATTAAATTTAAAAAAATAAAAAATAATAATTATTTTTAATAA
>JAUWXV010000277.1 GCA_030616165.1 bacterium
GTAAAATAATTAAATTTCTTTTATTATACTATCTTCTCTGTTGGTGACAAAACCAACAAAAAACTATAATTTATTTTATACTTTATATTACTGTTGACATGACACTAGATTATAAATGTAACGACAAAATCCTGTGTCATACCTTATAATTTTTTCTTGTTCCGACTGATTTCAGGTATAAACAAAAAATGATAAAAATATCGTGAGTAATAAGAATTATTTTTCATATACTGTTGAAAAAGATGATGAAACAGGATGGTCAATCGTGACTTTACGTTATGATAATCCGGCTGACGTTTACCGGAATAAGATAGTTAAGGTATGCCCTGATGCTGGCTCAAATCTTTTTTATTGGAAAATTGGCGAATATGAGATTATAAATCAGCCGTCGTCTCTCAAAGACCTGCCCGGTTATAATTACGGGATTCCCGTTCTTTATCCTACGCCAAGTCTTGTTGAAAGTAGCAGATATATCTTTATGGGAGAAGAAATTCATCAGGTGAAAAACGGGAAAAAATATGAACTTCACGGTTTAGTATTCGATGAACCGTGGAACTATGAGGAACCTGTGATTGGTGAAACTGGCATAACGCTGAAAACCAGTATTACATTTACTAAAGAGAGCAAACTTTTCCCTGCTTTTCCATTTGAGAATACCCTCAGGCTTTCTTTTACACTTTTAAAAGACAGGCTTAGGTTTGACTATGAGGTTGATAATATTGGAGGAAAACCCCTTCCGTACGGATTTGGACTGCACCCTTATTTTAAAACTTTTGGTGAAAGAAAAGATAATCTTGTTCAGGCAGAAGTAGAAAAGGCATATAAAACTATAGATTTACTGCCAACTGGTGAGTTGTACTCTGTTGAAGGGATTCTGGAAGACATTAGAAATCCAACTCCACTTGAAAATCTCGACCTTGACCATGTCTATTATGGTGTAACTCCGGAAACAAACGTGAAAGCAATTTTTGAAAAAATACACCTTCAGGTATTGTTAAAAGCAAGTGAAGATTTTACACACCTTGTTGTTTACACGCCGATTAATGAAAAATTTTTCTGTGTGGAAAATTATACCTGCCCGACGGATGCACATAACCTCTATGCAAAAGGATTCAAGGATATTGCTCATCTTTTGATTGTAGAGCCCCGCAGGAAGATGAGTGGCTGGGTTGAATATGTCCCGGAATGGATTGATAAGTGAGATTGAATGAAAAAATAAGGAAAGTTACAAATTTCCGATACTTAGCATTTTATGTTATATTATGATTATGCAAAAAGTCAAAATAAGTTATTTTTAAATTTTTTTACAAAAATATTCAATTGTAAAATATGGATTTATGTTAATATTGTAGAGACATGCCATGGCATGTCTCAACTTTTTGCTGTGCCATCATATAAGAAAGAATTATTTTTTAAAAAGTTCTATGAAATTTGTTAAAAATTATTTAATTTTCATAATATGAGATATTTAATCACAGGAGGAGGAACTGGAGGGCATATTTATCCGGCACTGGCTATTGCTGAGTCTATTAAGAAAAATGACCCGAACTGTGATATATTGTATGTAGGTGTTAAAGGTAAAGCAGAAGAAAATATATTGAAGGATAAAGTTTATATAGAAATATTTGAAATAAAGTTCATTCATTCAAGTGGTCTTCCGAGAAGGTTTATTTCCGTTAAGTTTATGAAATTTCTATTCAGCATAATTGTAGGTATATTTCAGGGAGTCGGTATCTTAATTAGGTTTAAGCCTGATATTATTATCGGGACTGGTGGGTATGGGGCTTTTCCGATATTTTTTGCGAATATTTTCTTTAATAAAAAGAGTATTATACACGAACAGAACGTTTGTCCTGGGCTTGCTAATAAGGTAATCGGGAGGATTTCTAATAAAATAGGAGTCAGTTTTAAGGAGACTCTAAAATCTTTCCCAAAGAATAAGACTGTATTTGTTGGATATCCACTGAGGTGGAAAACTAAAGGATTCAACAAAGAAGCATCAAAAATTAAATTTGGCTTCGACCCAAAAAACAAGATTATTTTCTTTTTCGGAGGAAGTCAGGGCTCAAGGTCTATAAACAATGCTGTATTTGAGTTTTTAAATATTCTTTTAGAGAAAAAAGATATAGGAATTATTCACGGCACCGGGAGATATATTTCTTCGGAATATGATGCATATTTAAACACGGTCAGTAAGTTAAGTGAAATTGGAATAGAAGGTTCGATTCCGGGAAGATATCTGATGGAGCCCTATTTTACCGATGTAGATGAGATTTATTCTGCGACAGACCTTGTGGTAGCGAGGTCGGGAGCGGGGACGGTTATTGAATTAGCAGCAATGGGAATACCTTCGATACTTATACCTAAGTCTCTTGTTCCGGGCAATCACCAATATTATAATGCAAAGTCTCTTGCTGATGTTGGTGGTGCTGTTATTATAGAGGAGGAGATTATAACAAAGGATAATAAAAAATTCGAAAGTATCAATTCCAGGGTATTAATAGAAACAATACTGGATATTATCTATGATGAAGCGAAATTAAAAAAGATGTCGGAATCTGCAAAGAACATCTACATCCCCGATTCAGCGGAAAGGATATGTTCAGAAATTTTCAGTTTGGTAGAGTGATTATTTTAAGAGAGATTCAAATCTGATTATGTTTTTTAGGAGAAATAAAGAATCGAGACCTTCGCCTTATTCTCGATTGAAGGAAGCAGAAAAACTTTCAGATTTAAATAAGGAAGAGTTTAAAACTTACGCCAGAGAGTATCTTCAGTCCGAGAAGTGGAAGATTAGGAATGTGGGAGTAAAACTGGTGGGGATGCTCACTTTTAAGGAGATGATTCCCGAACTTATAAGGATGCTAACTGACAGAACCCCGGCTAAATTTTTGAATAGACTTCTTGGAGGAGATTTTGTTCAGGTTGGTTTTATAAGGAGAAACTGTATTCGCTCACTTGTTACGCTTAAAGAGTCTAATAAGGCGATAAGAGAAGCATTGTATAAAGCATTGGATGACCCATACTGGGAAGTTAGGGCAGAAGCCGTTAATGCTGTTACAAAACTGTTTTCGAAAGAAAATCAGTCCGATATAGAGAAAAAATTAATAGAACTCCTTTGTGATAAGAAGTTTGAAGTGGTACTTTTAACTGTTGAGTCACTTGGGTCAATTACCGGAGATAGAAGAGTTTTAAAACATCTGAGAAAGTTGTATTTTCATCCAAATCAAAAAGTTAGGCAGATGTTAGTAAAAACCCTTCATAACTTATTTGCCCGGGGGATAATTCCAGACAAAAAAGAATTAACAAATGAACTAAATCAAATCTTTATACCAGGAAGTATGCAAAATTTTTAAGAGGAAGGATAATGGCATATTATTTATATAAATGGCTTTATGACCCGGAAACCGTTTTTTCATTCCTGAGACTTTTAAATTATTTAAGTTTCCGTTCCATAATTGCATTTGTTACGGCATTTTTTGTTTCTATTATTTTCGGGCGAAGAATCATTAATTATCTGTTAAAAAAGGATATAAGAGAGTATTCAAGGGAGTATTATGACGAAATACTCTCTCCTTCAAAGAATGGCACTCCCACTATGGGTGGGTTCATTATAATAATTTCGATTATTATACCGGTGATTCTCTGGTGTGACCTTGCCAACATGTTTATACAACTTTTAATCCTTACAATTTTCTGGTTTAGTGGGATTGGATTTATTGATGATTACTTAAAGATAAAAAAAAGGGAAAGTGATAAAGGATTGTCGAGGTTAAATAAATTAATCCTTCAGGCAATATTTGGAATCTTTTTGGGATTTGTACTCCTGAACAAAAATATGACCCCATATCCTGAATCAATAATATTTAATTTGTATGTTCCGTTTTTTAAGGAAGCAGTTTTAAATCTTTCTTGGTTTTACCTGATATTTATAGTATTTGTTGTAATGGCAATTTCAAATGCCGTTAATTTTGCAGATGGACTTGACGGACTTGCGGTTGTTCCTGCTTCGGTTGTAGCCGTTGTTTACGGTGTTTTTGCTTATATACTCGGGAGGGTAGATTTTTCTTCTTATCTTTTGTTTGAACACATACCAAATAGTGGTGAAATAGCGGTATTCTGTGCATCTGTAATGGGGGCTGGACTTGGATTCTTATGGTATAATGCATATCCTGCACAGGTATTTATGGGAGATATAGGTTCTCAGGCACTCGGCGGGATTCTTGCTGTTACTGCTATTTTGATTAAGCAGGAGTTCCTTTTTCTCATAGCAGGAGGAATCTTTCTCGCAGAGGCTTTTTCCGTTCTGATTCAGGATAGAATCGGCATAGCAACTATCGGAAGAAGAATCTTTTACAGGGCTCCTCTTCATCATGCTTTTCAATACCGCGGTGTTGCGGAACCCGCAGTGGTTGTTAGATTCTGGATTATCGCTATTCTGCTTGCTCTTGTTAGCTTTGCCACCTTGAAAATAAGATAAATTCTGCGTTGTTATAATAAATATTTGAGATAATCGTTTTTTCTGATATAAAGAAAATTACATTTTTAAAATAAAGAATAAGTCGGTAGGACAGACATTCTTGTCTTTCCACGGTAAGACAGACATTCTTGTCTGTCCATGGTAAGACAGACATTCTTGTCTGTCCACAGTAAGACAGACATTCTTGTCTGTCCATTTAAATCTGATATAAAGATAATTATAGGGATTCACAAAACTATGTATGGACAACCCTCTCATTTGTCC
>JAUWXV010000161.1 GCA_030616165.1 bacterium
GAGTATTAACTGCATTATTTGGCGGCATGAAGTTAAACGATGTAATTGAGTATGTTTCAAAACTGGGTTTGGAAGCAGTTGAAATCGGAACCGGTAATTATCCGGGGGCACCGCATATAAATGTTGGTGAACTGCTAAGAAGCGGTAAAAAAATCAAGGAATACAAGAAAAAACTTGCAGACAAGGGTTTAGAGATAAGCGCGCTAAGCTGCCACGGTAATCCGCTTCATCCGAATAAGGCAATTGCTAATGCACATCATAATGTTCATCAAGATACGGTGAAACTTGCCGAAAAAATGGGTATCAAAACAGTAATCAATTTTTCGGGATGTCCTGGTGGAACTGCAAGGGATAAATATCCAAACTGGGTTACATGTCCCTGGCCTGAAGATTTTTCAGAAATCGTTAAATGGCAGTGGGAAGAAGTAGCAATTCCTTACTGGGAAAAAGAGGCAAAGTTCGCAGCCAACCATGGTGTCAGGATTGGATTTGAAATGCATCCCGGATTTTTAGTTTACAACACCGAAACCCTTTTGAAACTGAGAAGAGAATGCGGGAAAAACTTGGGTGCTAACTTTGACCCCAGTCATCTTTTCTGGCAGGGGATGGACCCACTGGTATCCTTACTGAAACTCAAAGGTTGTGTTTATCACGTTCATGCAAAAGATTGCCGCGTTGACCCCGTAAATACCAGCGCAAATGGAGTACTTGACACAAAATCTTACGGTGATGAAATCAATAGGTCGTGGATATTTAGAACAGTCGGATATGGACACGGCGAAACATGGTGGCGTGATTTTGTAAGCATGTTGAGGCTAATTGGCTACGATGGTGTTTTGAGCATAGAACACGAAGACAGCCTTATGAGTGCTAATGAAGGCTTTGAGAAGGCAGTCCACTTCCTGCAAAATATCGTACTCAAAGAGAAACCGGGCGCTATGTGGTGGGCATAAATCATATATCTAAACCCCCTCCTCAAAAGGAGGGGGTTTAGATAAAATCTATTCAGATTGTTGTCGTATCAAATCAAATTTCATTCTCTTTTAATACAATCCTCTTTAAAACAGAAAAATCAATAAATACTTCATTTTCTTATTTTCAGGAGTTTTACAATATTTAATTTAATAAGTAGTTAAAGGCTGGTTCTACTGGAATGATAAAAAAAACAGAGTGAAAAGGAGGGAAGCAAATACTTACTTTTTGATTTAGGGTTCTTTATAGAATTTTGTGATGATATAAATTTTTTAAATATCAGGTATCTGTTAATATTATTCGTAATTAAAAAAATAAAAGGATTATTAAAAATAATGTATTAGATTTCATGTAAAATTGGATTTAACGTAAGTGCAGAACAATATTTTGCTCCAAAAATATTTTTGGACATTTTAGAGTAGTAAATGAGGTTGAGTATTTAAATATTTTGGTTTTAGAGATTTAAAAAAGATAAAATTTCTATTGACTTTATGTTGTTTGAATATTAAATTTGTAAAAGACATAGAGGCACTACTTAAATCTGATCTTATTTTGACTCTTCTTATATGACTGACTTAATATAAATATTCCCCAGATTATTAGAATATTTCTCCCGCTATATGTTCATTTTCATTCTCAAGAAATTTTACATATAGGATTTTAAGCCAACATATATACTTTCTTGGCAGAATCAAGGAAGGGGAGGAAAGTATAAGAAATAATTCATGTATAGATATGTATATCCGATTTAATTTTGAACAAAACCAAAAAGGAGGTATAAGATGCGTAAAATTAAGAAAAACTTAAGTTTTTTAGTCCCTGTCATTGCCTTTGCGGTCTTGGTGGTATTTATGGCAGGATGTGAGAAAAAAACAGAAAAGAACAAGGCAATCGCCCGCCGTGTCATTGAGGAGGTCTGGAACCAGGGGAAACTTGACGTAATGGACGAGATTTACGCCACCGACTTCATATTAAATGATCCTGCCGTTGGCGAGGTTCGTGGTACCGAGGGCTTAAAACAATATGTTTCTATGTACCGCACTGCCTTCCCCGATGTTCAATTAACGATTGAGGATATGATCGCCGAAGGGGATAAGGTAGTAACCCGCTTTACATTTACCGGAACACACAAAGGTGAACTGATGGGCATTCCCCCTACCGGCGTGCAGGTGACGATGACGGGGATCGCCATAAGCCGCATCGCTGGCGGTAAGGTCGTGGAAGACTGGGTCAACGGGGACGATTTGGGCATGCTGCAGCAGCTGGGTGTCATCCCCCCTATCGGGCAGGGAGAGGAGTAATTTCTGTAGCCAACATTTCCGTTGAGGTGGGTAATATCGTTTTTATGTTAATATGATACTAATTATATGTTATATTTATTATTTATTTCGGGCAATCTGGATAGAGTTTTTAATGTCAAATGTCAAAATCCAAACCCCGCCTTTGGCGGGACAAGTGTCAAATCAAGTTCACCTCCAAAGGCGGATTAGGAAAAAAATCCAAATGCCAAAAGGTATTTGATTAGATAAGTTTTGTCATTTAGTAATTTGGATTTTATTTGATATTCGAGCTTTGAAATTTGGACTTAATAATATCAGATTTAATTTAATATTACAACTATTTAATGACATGTCATCATTAAAATGATATAATATATCAAAGGTGGTTGCCATCACACCGTCTAATGCAACGTTAGCGACTGACACACAAAACCACCGGTTTATTGTGGGAAAATGTTGACTACTATTGCAGTATCACTATATGTGTTAAGGGATTTGCTAATGGGATTTGCAGCAGGATTAGTCAAAAGTGAGAACGTTAACGCTTAAAGAAAATTTTATTGTCTACATTGTGCTGCAATTTTGTTCTTATTCGCTTACATAACCTTGCAAATACTCATATATGTGTTTAGATCAGCCATTTGTTGGGCTATTAATTAAACATACCATTTTTTGGCTTAATTCAAGTGTTTTTTTATTGTTTCTTGGTCTTATATAGATTGTATTTTTGAACTGCTTCTTTGGGACTGACGAAACGATTGTAAATTGCGACACCCTTGAGTTTGCCTTGCCAATTACGTCCCCCGCTGTATTCATCCCCGAAAAGTAGATGACATGGTTCCCAGTTAATGAAATCACCCTGGATCTCCGTTCCAGAATACGTCAGTTTGCCATTGATGTAGCAATAGACATAACCTGGGAAATAGCTGACAATCACGTGCGTCGGTTCGCCTACCTTGATTTCTCCGAAATATACCTGTGGATTTAGTCCATTGGAACCGGTACTTGGGGTCCGCAGCCGCAATACCAGGTTGTCCCCATCCTGACCCAATGTAAAGTTACGGTTGCCGGTGTCCCTGGAGAAGGTAATGATACGCGCCGGACCTCCTTGCTTGAGGCTGGAGGTAGTAATCACTACCTCGACAGTCAGTTGATTGCTGAGCTTGCAGGCTTTGAGGAGGTGGTCATTCACACTTTTAGCAAGGAAGGCGCCTTGACCGATCTGCATTTCTCCTGCGGATCCGATTTCGGCATTGCCGCGCGGTTCGATAGCGCAGACTCGAACTGTCCTTCCTTCGTCATCAACGATCAGGTTGCTTTCCCGATCGTTGCTCCAGAGAAACACCAACCCGGAATTTGAGCCTGGCCAGTTCTTGTACTTGCCAAGATCCCCTGGAGATGATGGTATTACGACAATTGACAAGGAAGTTGTGGAAGAAATCCCCTCTTTGTCAGTAACGGTCAGCGTTGCAATGTAACGGCTAAAGCGCTTATAGACATGCGTGGGATTTGTTTCATCGGAAGTATTGCCGTCCCCGAAGTCCCAATGATGCTTCAGGTTACCAGCAGCGGAGAATTTCACATCGAGAGGTGCAGAACCCAGAGTAACATCGGCCAATGCCCTTGCTTCAGGGCGTAACCTTTCACCATAGGTATAGGGAGTTAAGCGATACACATAATCAGAACGCGGTGATGAAAAGGTGTATTGTCCTGACCGCGCCGTTCCAATGGGCATCTCCTTCATTTCCCACGGATCAATACCATCAATCTTATAAAGTTGATTACCTGCAAGATCGAGTGTAATGTTCTGTGAGTTGACGAAATAGACCAGATAGTATTCACCCTGCTTAGCCAGGATGAAACTTCCCTTGTCGTCTCCGATAGGTTCCAGTTTTTCAAAAGGTGGCGCACTGGCTATGAACTCTTTCAGGAAGGAAATCCGCTTCGGACTCTGTCCGTGAAGCACTCCACCCTTGGACCACCAGAGTATATTGTCTGGGTGTTTATATGTCTCACCGTGTCCAACGTAACAGCCGGCGATGGTTCCCAACCAGAAGCGTCGAACCATCTGTAAAGCGGTGATGTTCCCCCAACCCTGTGGAATGTCACCTTCATATTGGCATTCATCATAGATCACTGGCTTCTGGTATTGTAGCCGGAAGCGAATACCTCCAGCCATATCCGAAGTCTGTAAACTGGCATGAGTAACCCAGGATTTCGTGTGGTCATACCATTGGCTTCCGTTGTGAATTCCACGTAGGTGCTGGTACGGATCGTTGTCCTTGACTATATTGAAGAACCTGTCCCAATCTGCCATCTTCTTATTCCTCATAAAGTCGAACTCATTAGCCATTGACCACCACACATTACGATAGGCTGCCAGGCGGGCGACGACATAGCGAAGGTAGCGGTCATCGGTCTCAGCATCCATATTGGCATAACCCCAGCGATCATATGGATGGAAAAGGATAATATCTGCTTCAATCCCCAGTTCGAGCAAATCCCCGACACGGTTTTCCAGATGCTGAAAGAATTCGGGATTGAAGCGGGTAAAATCCCAGTTTTTCAATGGTGTGCCTTCGAATGGATAGTATACAGGTTCGTTCTTGTTGTAAACGTAATCTTTAGGAAAGATGCACATACGGATTTTGTTGAATGGCGCATCCCGAAGCGTAGCCAGCGTCTGTTCTTCGCGCTTATTTCCCTGATGTATCCACGCATAGCAGGTGGTTCCGAATTGAAAATATGGTGTTCCATCGGCATAGCCAAAATGGTAGGTATTTCGAACACCCACTGGACCATGGTTCCCTGGTGATGGTTCTACACAGGTAAATTCACCTGTCTTGCCGTTGAGTTCTTTTCGATTACTCTTTGTAACGTATTTCCACACGCCCGGCGTATCAGGCATGAAACGCACACGATAAACACCATCACCATCGTAGAATCCATCAGGTTCAAAAAAGCGGTTACCTTGTTTAAACATTGCACTTAACTCAACATCAAGAAATGGATTTCCGCTTTCAGGTCCTTTCAGAACTATTTCAAATATGCCCCAACGCTCGACTGTTTCTGCATATACCAATGTAGTCAAAAGGCACACCGCTAATAAACACAAAATAGCGAAGCCCACCGTGGACTTTGCAATATTTTTCAGAAATTTCAATTTTGTTTTCATAATTATACACCTTTTCTCTAATATATCTTGCATTCCTTTCATTTTTTTGAAAAATTTAAAATGAAAACTAAAGAAATGAAAACAGATACTAACTTTTTAATTTACTTTTATTTAAAAGAAATAAAGAAAAGAAGCTTTTATTCTATATGTTTTACAAAATCAAATTTAAAAGACATTAAAAAAGCCCTGAAATCTTTCAGGGCTTTTTTACATAAACACCAGTAAAGTTTTATGCCAAAAGTGATTCAGCACGCACCATTCTTTCTCTAATATTTAATTTATTTGCACATCTTACTACACAGTCATCGCAATCAATACATTTTGATGCAGTCTCATGAAATGAGATAGATTTATATGAGTCTTTTCCCAACTGGAGCTCACCATATCCTTCGGCATACATTAAAAACCTCATAATATCAGAAATTTTTACATTTTCAGGACATCTCCCTGAACATACATCACACATTCGGCAGTATAATTTATCGGTTACTTTTGCAAACTTATCGAGAATCTTTCTGTCGCTCCAGGACATATCTGTCCCCATAGTATTAAAGTTTTCGTTTAAGTGCTGAAAGGAGGTTATACTGGGGATTGTCGCTGCAATATTTTTATCATTCATAACCCACTTCAAGGCAGACTGGAAGGGATTTAAATTTCCCATCTTACTGCCGACATATCCTTGTCCGCCAGCCATCGGTTTCATTGCCACTACTGCAATTCCTGCCTTATTTGCTCGTTCAATAGCCTTTTTAAGTCCATCATCACTCCTGAAATTATATTTCACCGTTACAAGGTCATAAAACTTAGATTCTATCATAGCATCAATAACCTCTGCAGAGTTTGAGTGTGTGCTCATACCAACAAACCTTGCTTTTCCCTCTTTTTTCAATTTTTCAAGTGCAGACATAATATCCTCATTTAAAACATCCCTTCTGCTCGAAAGTCCATGTGCAAGGAGGGCATCGACATAATCCGTATCAAGTGCTTTAAGACTTTCCTCTGCTCCATCTAATATTGATTGCTTCGACCTTGCTCCTTCTTTGGTCGTTAAAAATAAATCTTTTCTTCTATTTTTTATCACTTTTCCAATCCATATTTCATTGTTTCCTCTTTGATAACCCCGCGCAGTATCAACATAATTAACTCCCATATCCAATGCCCTCTCAAGTACTGCTGGGTCGGTTGTTATCATTGCTCCGAATCCGAGAAGTGAAGCGTTGTAACCGGTACTTCCAAGTTTCCGGTATTCTATTTTATTCTCGTCCTCTTCTTTTTTCCGGGAATCTTTTTCGAAAAGATTATTTATTGTTCTTGTCCGATTAAAAGAATCAAGAAAAACTCCTCCACTTAGAGCACTAACTAAACCACTTTTCATAAATTCTCTTCTATCTATCTCTTTTTTAACCTTCATATTTCCTCCTTAGAAATTTTGGGATTTTTAAAACAAATATACCTTTCCAATTGCTTTAATCAATATAGAAAATTTGATATGGATTTATCTGATGTAAAACTTAAAAAAGGGAATTTTAATAATAAATTAAAATTAATAACATTAAAAATAAAATTAAAGTTCCCGGAAATTTAATTTATTATATTTTTGAATCTTGAAGATCTTCTTGAAAACTTTTACATGTATAATCTAATTTAATATCTTCATTTTTTAACTTACATTTGTATTGAAAAAAATCATTATATGAAAAATTTATATAAGTGACTCTGTTTTTGCAATTTTCGCAAATCCTTTTTTCTATGCCATCCAATTCCCTAACTTCTATACTTTTACCTTTTGAAACATCTATAATTCTCTGAATATTTTCATTCAATCTTATAATATCAAATAAAAAGACCTCTAAGTTTGACTTAATCTTCCACAATTTTTTTGTCTGCACTATTATTAAAAAAGTAAAAGCCAGTGAAATTCCTATTATTGCAAAATCTCCTAAAAGATTAATATTCATCACAATCCTCATAATTTTTTATGGGAGAGTAACTTATAAATTTTCTCAAACATAATATTACTCTTTTTATCAGCGAAAATTTCCGATTCTTCCTCTTTTTTCTCATCTTCATCACTTTTACTTCTTAAAAATGCCAGAAAGTCTTTCAGCATATTCTCATCGGGTATTAAAAGAAGGTCTTTAGGTTCAGAAAATTTAACCAATCTCACAAACATCAATGTTTTCAACTTTTTATTAAATTCTTCTTCTGAAATAGCAAGGACATTACAGCATTCATCACAAGCCTTTTTTAAACTTAATCCTTCATTAGAAGATTTCTCCAAACTTTTCATAAGAAAATATATTGTTTTAAGGATACTAAATTCCGCTCCAATATTAAATCTGGATTTTATCCTTTTATTTGTTTCTCGCAATCTTGAGATAAGTGTTTTTAATATAGAAACAAACCATTCAGGGACTTTTTGGAGCTGGGAGTCGAGAATTTCTTTATTGATAACGATCATTTTAGTGTCTTCAGCGGCTCTGACAGTGGCAGACCTATATGGGTCTCCAAAAAGTGCCATCTCACCAAAAAAAGCCTTTGGCTTAAGAGTTGCAAGAACAACTTGTTCTTTTCCAGTATCCTTTATTACCTCAACTTTACCACTCTGGATTATATACATTTCATTGCCTTTATCACCTTCTCTAAATATCACCTCATCCTTCTTGAAAAAATCATTTAACTTTTTTGTAACTGCTAACTTATCATCCATAATTTGCTAAAATTAATAAAATGTTTTCAATATCGCATAAAATTAACTAATTATTCTGTAATATGCAAGTTAGAATTCACTTTAAGTCACAATTGGTTAAGACATTGTTTAAATGAAAATTTAGGTCTTTTACATCCACATCTGTCGGTCGAGGCTTCTATATTGAATAGCCTCGCTAATATACTCTGGCTTTATTTCCTCTGAGCCTTCCAGGTCGGC
>JAUWXV010000026.1 GCA_030616165.1 bacterium
TATGATTAAATATATTGTAGGGACAGGACATTGTCCTGTCCTTCTGTATAAAGTAAAAGTTGATTTTATGTCATTTATTATTTCTCCATTTCAAAAAATGTCAAGAAAATATATATCATTTATTATTTAATAAGGCACTAGAAATTTGCAAGTCTCAAGATTTTATTTTAAGGATAGACTACATCCTTATACCTTATTAACTCAGCAGATTTTTGAAAATTGGATATAGTCCCAGTTCTAACAGAAGATAATAATGCAGACCCATAAGCCGCTTCTTCTTCATACAAAGGAATTCTAACTGGCAAATTGAAGATAATTGATATAATTTTACCCATGAGTGGATTCTTTCTGACAGCATTTCCGGAAGCAGTAATATACTGTTCTTTTTCCAATTTTTTGTCAAATTTTAAATAAAAATCATAAAGTTCCCCAATAATTCCCTCCAGCACAGCCCGACAAAAATGCCCCATAGTAAAATTTCTTTTTGAAATATTTTTAAAAGCGCCTCTAATTTCAGGATTCTCCCTTGTTCCTTCAAACCGTGTATCACAGACCAATCCATCTGCTCCTTGAGGTATCTTTTCTGCTGCGGTATTCATTTCTTTAAACAAATCCTGGTCTGAAAACTCTGAGAAAAATTTTTTCCCCGCATCCTTTAAAAAATCATATAAGTAGGAATATGCTCTACCTCCACATAATCCCGCTCCAACTAACAAATAATTTCCGTCAAAAAAAGGTCTTAATTCGAGATTATCGATTGGTTTAAAAGAGTTTGTTATGCAGGAAACCTGACTTCCCGTTCCAATATTGATTATAATATCATTCCAATCCCTAAGACTGCCAAGCAAACTTGCCTGATTATCACCCACGGGGCATGAGACTGGAATCCCCTGGGGAAGTCCAATTTCCTCAGAAACAGACTTTTGTAAAGACCCTATAATCTTACCAGATAAAACAGATTCAGGCAAAATCTCATAAGGAATATTTAAACCTGAAATAAACTGGTCATCCCAGCAGTTATTCAAAACATCAAATACTCCGGAACTTGCGGCATCAGTTGCGTCAGTATAAATTTCCTGACCGGTTAATATAGAACAAATGTAATCTGCAATAAATGACGCCTTAATGTTCTTTTTTGGTAATAAATTATTCTTACTTAACCAGAAAAGGGTACATCCCATATATCCTGCAGATGGAATACATCCATTATTACTCTGTCTATTTCTATGTATAAAGAGAATCTCATCCAAATACGTTTGATTTGAACCCGGCATCGGAGTGAGACATCGCTTATCTTCCCAGGTTATCAAATTGGTAAGAGGTTTTTTATTTTCATCGACAAGGAGCATACCGTGCATCTGCCCGGTTATCCCTATCCCTCCTATTTCTCTGGGAGGCACATTGCATCGATTTTTTAAATCTGTTAGACAATCGAACACCCTTTTTAAAATTATTTCTGGAGATTGTTCAGCCCACAAACTTTTCTTATCTGATTGAAAAATGACATTAGAATCATTTTTCACATTTGTTGAACATATTAATTCACCATTATCAGAATTAATCAAAACTGCACCTATGTTGGTTGTTCCAATATCCAATCCAATAAAATATTTCATACGTTATCAAAATCTACTATAACAAAAAGTTGTTTATTTAAGGTAAAATATATATAAAATCTCAAAACTTTAGAATATTTAGAATCATTTCAGCAACCTTTTTCCCGGAAAGAAACATTCCACCGAAAGTAGGACCCATTCTGGGAAGACCATAAGTAGTGGAGACAGCCATTCCGGTTACAAACAATCCGGGATGAACTTCACCGGTATGTTTAACCACCAAATCCTCAGACATCTCCACCCACATACCCCCTTCACCTTTTGTTTCGAGAATTCCGCGTGCTTCAAGACTTTTCACAACACATGCATCATGTCCTGTGCTGTCAATGACAATTTTAGATTCCAGTGCAATTGGATCAAGACAGGCTATCTCTCTTGGAAGTGACTTTACAGAAGACCAGTTTATTACAACGCCGCTCACCCTGTTTTCCTCCCTTAAAACAACATCCACAAACATCGACATATTAGCAATCTTAATCCCAGCATCACAGGCAGCAGCAATAAGTTTTGAACATGCATGTGGGGCATCTGTTACATAAAGTCCCTCCTTTATTTTTTCATAAGGAACGCCGATTTCATCGAGTTCCTTTTCTGAAGGACTTCTCATTGTGACTTTATTCATCAAATATCCACCACTCCAGAACCCACCTCCAAGATAGTTGTTTCTCTCAACAATCAAAACCTTATACCCTTCTTTTGCAATAAACTTTCCTGCATAAAGTCCGCTTGGACCTCCACCAACAATAATTACATCACTTTCAACATATTCAGAAAACTGCTTCGAAAAGCTATCAACTATCGCACGTGTTATTTCTTTTTCTCCTATTTTCGCAAATATAGGATTCCTTTTTTCTTCCATCTTAATCTCCTTTAATTATAGAATGAGTAAGGTATAAGTTTATAATATTTCACCCAATTTGTTGTAATATTTATTTCACTTTTTATTATTCAATTCAGGATTAAAATTATCTGAGGAGACATACGTAATCATATCATTCAACATAATAGTCGGTACCGGGTCATTCTGATAATCTTTAATTACGTTAAATGTCGTAACCATAACCTTCCCATTTATATAATTAAACTGCCCGATTAATACAGCAGGAACATGCAGCCATCCCACGAATATGCCGCAAAAACAGTCTTTGTTATTTTCTGGATTATAGCCGAGTATAACATCTTCTGGAGTAACATTATAGAAACTGAATCCAAGATTGTCATCAAGATGGACTCTCTGGAACATTTTATCTTTTTTCAACCAGATAAACGAACTGCACCAATCACCCCAGCGTCCACTTACATCACGACTAATAAAGTTTACGGGAAGGTCGTCTTTTATCTCAATGTCTTTCATTTTCAAAAGCAGTAAATTACCATTTTGACTGAGGTAATCCTCAAGTTCTGGTGTTATATCTGAACTGACTGCGCATTCTATTTTATTATTGAAATTATCCCATACCTGAAATCCACCATTAATAAGAGCATCTTTTAAATTACTTAAAGATTTATCAAGATATATATTTACCTTTCTGGCTGCCTTCTTATATTCAGCAGGAAAGATTCTTACCTCCTGAAAATTTTCAGAAACAACACCTCCCGAACTGTCTATTAATTCGAATAAAATTTTTGTTTTCTGTGAGGTTACTACATCCGGGATAACAAATTCAACCTTCCCTATGGTTGTGGATGTGTATTTATTCACAGAAATGTTATCAAATTTCCCCTTTATATCAAATCCTACTAATCTCCATCTTAAATAAAATTTTCGTATATCAAGTTTTGAAAAATGAGATAAGCCAACGTTCATTTCAAACTTTTCACCGCTCCAGAAGTTAATTTTCTCCCAGTATGGAATTATCAAATCCTGATTATGAACTTTGCCAATATCTTCATAAAATGCTTTTGTATTCCTACACATATCCAATAAACCATTACTTTCCCAGTTAAGGTCTGTAAATTCTGTTATTACATGTCCAACAATATTCGGATATTTTCTAAAATTTTCAATCTGATACTTCAGGGCTTCGAATTCAGACTTTTGAGATGCTAAAGCCAGACCATCAAAAGAACCGTAAATTTGATCAAGCCCCCAAGCATAAAATCTATTTTCTGCTTTTTCTGGTATAGTACTTTTTCGTCTGCCGGTTTTAAACCACCAGGGTTCTCCTCCATAATACTTCTTTAATTTATTAACACTCGGGAGTCCCCAATTCCCAAATTCTGACTGGATTAAGGGCTCTGTTCCCACCCTCTTATAACCTTCATAAAAGAAGTTCCAATCAGCATAATGGGCAAATTCCCTCGTTTTTTTATCGAACAACTCTTTATGTTCGGGTATTGAATAATAATAATGAGTATCTTCAATATCGGTTTTCACGTGTGCATTACCTCCGCAAACAGAATTATCTACAACAAACCTGGTTTTATCCAAAGATTTGACATAGTCATACATATCACTTAACCATTTTTGCTGGTCTTCATCTCTCAGGTTTATTCCCCAACTTTCATTTATTATATTCCATACAAATATTGAAGGATGATTGTAATCTCTTTCAATCCATTCTTTCATTGTCTTTTTTGCCCTTTCTTTAGCCTTATCTGTTAAAATATCCCAGTTAGGCAAGTCAACCCATAACAAAAGTCCAAGCCTATCTGCCTGGTAAACGTATCCTGGTTCAGGAATTTTTATATGGGTTCTTAAAAAATTTAAGCCCATATATTTCCCTTTCAAAAACTGGTCTTTTATAAACTCATCGGAAGGAGCCCTGTATCTTGTGAGTGGATAATAATCCTGGTCGAGTGCCCCATTAAGATATAATGCATGACCATTTAAATAAATTCTTTTATCCCTAATCTCAAACTTCCTCATACCAAAAGTATCATTCATTCTATCAATTTCCATTTCACCATCAAAAAGGCTTAAAACAGCTTTATATAAAAATGGATTGTCAATATCCCAGAATGTAAAATCTGGAATTTCTACTTCCAGGTTATATTCACGCTTATTTTCCACTAAATTTATAGAAGAAGAATATTTTTTATCATCTAATAGTTTTTCCGGATATATATCAACCTTAATAATATTTTTACCTGGAACAACCGGTGGATATTTCAATATAACTCTAACAACTGCTTTCTTTTTATCCACATCAGGAGTTATATGAAACAAAGTGAAATAATTTTCATTTTTTGCTGTAATTGAAACATTCTGCCAGATTCCTCCTGAAGGAGAATACCAGCTCTGTTTTCCATGCGGAATCTCCCTAAATGGAAATTCAGGAAACCTATCATCTTTACCATACGGGTCAGTAACTTTAACAATAATTTCATTCTCCTTATCAAAATCAATTTTTTCCTGAATTTCAAAGTAGAAAGGCAAATATCCACCCTCATGATTACCTACAAGTTCTTTGTTTACCCAAAGTTCAGTAAAATAATCTACTGCGTCAAATCTGATTAAGACTCTTTTACCTTCCCACTCTTCAGGAACTTCGAAAATTTTTCTATACCAGCAAACACCACTGTAATTCAGCAAGTCTTCAAACTCTGCTTCCCAGCAAGATGGAACATTTATCTTTCTTGAATTAATAGAAAAATCAATATTATTAATCGTAAATTTCAACTCTCTATCAATTTTGAAATCCCAGACTCCATTAAGACTCATTGTCTTTTCGACATTTTCAGAATACGCAAAATCTGACAGTATTAAACAGAAAAGCAAAAATAATATTATTGAAAAGATATTCTTCATAATTTCCTTTAATATTTTAATTTTTAAAGATATTAACTTCATTTGTAAATTTCTTTTTAAACAAGCAAAACTATTAATGTATTACTTTAATAGAATGCCATAATTATAGTATTTTACAGAAGTTAAATTATTTAACGCTTTTCGATATTTTCATTGCACAGAACTTGGGCCCGCACATTGAACAAAAATCAGAGTGTTTAAAATATTCATCTGGCAAAAGTTTGTCATGCATTTTTTGAGCAGTCTCAGGATCAAGTGAAAGTTCAAACTGTTTTTTCCAGTCAAATTTTATCCTTGCTTCAGATATTTCATCATCTGGTTTTCTTGCATTTTTTCTTTCAAGTGCTATATCAGCAGCGTGAGCAGCAATCTTATAGGCAATGACTCCCTGCTTAACATCCTCTTCATCCGGAAGACCCAAATGTTCTTTTGGTGTTACATAACATAAAAAGGATGCTCCACAATATGCTGCCATCGTGGCTCCTATTGCGGAGGTTATATGGTCGTATCCAGGAGCAATATCGGTCACTACTGGCCCTAAAACATAAAATGGTGCACCAAAGCATTTTTCAACCTGCTTTTTAATGTTCATCTCTATCTGATTAAAAGGTATATGACCGGGACCCTCGATTATTACCTGAACATTCTTCTCCCAGGCTTTCATAGTCAGTTCAGCAAGAACATCCAGTTCAGCAAATTGGGCTTCATCACTTGCATCCGCAAGACATCCCGGGCGGAGTCCATCTCCAAGACTCAAAGTTACATCATACTTCTGGCTGATTTCGAGTATCTTCTCAAACTCCTCGTAAAGAGGATTCTGTTTATTATAGTAAGACATCCACTCTGCAAGTATTGAACCTCCCCTGCTTACAATCCCTGTAACACGCTTCTTGGTCAATGGAATATGTTCTTTCAGAATTCCGCAGTGCACAGTCATAAAATCGACTCCCTGTTTTGCTTGAAATTCAATGACATCGATTAAGTATTCGGCAGTGAGATTTTTTATTTCTTCCACTTCAGCGGCACACTGATATATTGGGACTGTTCCCACAGGAACCGGGCTATCTTTTATTATTGCATCCCTTATCTCATTTATATTACCTCCCGTGCTTAAATCCATCACAGTATCAGCACCATAATGTACTGCCGTATGCAGTTTTTTTAATTCATTTTTCACATCGGATGCAGTGGCAGAGTTTCCTATGTTTGCATTTATCTTCGTCTTTAAAGGAAACCCAATCCCAATCGGGTCAAGTTTCTTGTGATTAATATTAGCCGGAATCACAACGGTACCTTTTTTTATCTCGTTTACTATAAATTCTGGTTCCAATTCTTCCTTTTCTGCAACCTTTCTCATCTGATTTGTAATGATACCTTTCGCTGCATAGTATTTTTGCGTTACATTTTTATTTTCCATAATTGCTCCAATTTTTTAAATAAACTGATACTCAAATGCATCTATTAACATTATAAACTTATATATTCTTGAACAGAAACAGAGTTATTAATTATTTTTCATTATATACAAAAGTTCAGAATGAGAAAAAAGTTTAAAGTTTCTTTGCTTACTTTCTTTTCAAAGAAAGTAAGTTTTATCAAAAAAACTTGTATATATGATTCAGCACATTAAATCCACTGCCAACAGCAATAGATTTTTTTATTGCAGCGGCAACATATTCTTTTGCACTTTTAAATGCTTCATCTATAGAAAGACCCAGGGCAAGTCCTGCTGCCAATGCTGAAGAGAACGTACAGCCTGTCCCATGTGGATTTTTCCCTGATATTCTCTCACCTTCTAAAATTTTAAATTCTTTTCCATTATAAAGCACATCAATCGCATCACCATGAAGATGCCCTCCCTTTATAATAACAGCCCTGCTCCCAAGCGAATATAATATTTCAGATGCCTTTTTCATATCTTCGGTATTACGTACCGGAAATCCTGATAGTAATTCAGCCTCGTAAAGATTCGGCGTAATAACATCACAAATCGGGATAAGTTTTTCTTTCAGAATTACCACAGCATCATCTTTAATTAACGAATCACCAGACTTTGAAAAGAACACAGGGTCAAGCACAATATTTTTTACTTTATACTCAAGCAATTTATCAGCAATTATTTTTACTGTCTCTTTTTTAAAAACCATTCCAATTTTTGCTGCATTTACTCTCAAATCATTCAGGACAGAATCCAACTGATTTGCAACAAAATCCTCTTTAACCTCTAACATTCCCTGAACCCCGACAGTATTTTGAGCAGTAAGAGCCGTAATTACTGCTGCTCCATAAACTCCATACGCACAGAATGTTTTTAAATCAGCCTGAATCCCGGCACCCCCCGATGAATCCGAACCTGCTATTGTTAAAACAGTTACCATTTTTATGTTTTTATGTTTTTTTCTTACTTTCTTTTGAAAAAGAAAGTAAGAAAGAAAACTTACTTTTATTTTTCATCCATTGCTCTGCAATGGATGAAAAACGGTTAAAAGTTTTTTGCGATTTCAACTGCTCTTTTTGTTACTTCTACAGCAGACCTTCCTATGATAACTGTCAGGTCTTCCTTTCCTGGGGCATTTGCTTCATAAAATATTTCCGGGATTTTTCCACCGGCCGATTTTATCGCTTCTGCCACCTTCCACGGCATTGAACCCTTTTCAACTTTTGCTACCCTTTTCGGCTCCTTTGTTCTATCTATTCCCCCGTAAATGATACCATTCTTTCTGCAATATTTTTTTAACCATTTTCCCAACTTTTTGGTATAAACAAAGTTAATAGCAGCGCGATATTCCGGATTATACTTCCTAATTTCCAGAATCTTTCTTGCAAGATGGTCAGAAGCACCAAATCCGGGATAACCAGAAGGAAAAGGTGAGCCCTCAATCTTTGTAAGCCTCCCATTAATGCCAGCAACATCTCTCACATCTTTTGCATTTTTAAGACAATATACAATATTCGTCCTGACTTCTGGAATTATTTTTCCAAAAGATTTACTCTTTTTTAGCATCTCAACTGCAAGACAAAGATTCCCCAAGACTTGTTCTTTTTCTTTCATTTTCTTCATAAAATAAAAAACCACAGTATGGGCTGTGGCAAAAAATCATATCTTTTGCGCCACTCCCTACGCTGGTATTATCCAGTTCAGGTTCCAAGGGTTTAATTCTCAGGCTCTAAGAACCTCCCCTATGGCATTAAATTTTTATATTAAATTATTTTATTTATCTAATATTAATTTACAGTTATTTTTCAAATTGTCAAGGGAAAATTAATATACAAAATTATAGATTTACAAATATTATAATCTATTTATATTTTCATATAAAAAATTGTTTCTTAAGATAAAAAAATTGAATATATTGTTTTAAATTAAAAAATAATGAATTTCATGCAGATTCTGGAGGAAGATATGTTCAAGAGATTACTCGCAATTATTGTTATTTTTGCATTGACATTTATTAACAACTTATCTGCACAAGATGAATTCCAAAAATATGTGGAAAAAGTAGCAGAAGAACAAATAGAAGGATATATTAAACCCTTTACAACAGCATTCAATGCTGCAATAAATTCTGGACTTTATCATACAGCACAGACTCATAAAACAGGGGGATTTGATTTAACCATTAAGGGGATTGCTGTTTTTATACCTGGAGAAGCCAAAACCTTCACTGCTTATATTCCTCCCGGAGGCTCTCAGGAATGGAGCACAATATTTGGACGGAAAAGGAGCGATAACACACCCCCAGAAAATCTTAATCCGGGCGGACTGGATTTAAAACTGGTTCCTATGGCTGTTCCACAGATTAGTTTTGGAATAGGAAACGACTTTGAAACTTTACTTAGGTTTCTAAAATTTGACCTTGGAAGGTTTGGAGATGTCTCTTTATATGGTATAGGATTAAAACACAATCTGAAAAGATATTTCCTAAAACTCCCGGGAATTCCAGACATCTCCATCCAGGGAGCATATCAGATATTTAAAGCAGGAGATATAGTTGATTCAAAAAGTTTGTCTTTGAATGCTCATATCAGCAAATCTCTTTTATTGTTTACTCTATTCGGTGGAGTGGGTTTTGAATATACAAATTTTGATATAGACTATACCTTTACTGGTCCTGGACATGAAAAAGTCTTCATTGCTATGAAAGAAAAGAATAATCCAAGGTTTGTAGGGGGAATAATGTTTAAACTTGGGCTATTATCTCTGAATTGTGAAATAAATTGGGGGAAATACAACTCAATTTCTGCAGGAGTTGGGATAACTTTCAGATAGATAAATTTTTAATAATCCTTTATTATATTTTATAATATTATTTTTCCATTTCTAAATAAATAATTTTAATAAGATTATTAGTCCTTTATTATCAGAAGTAAAAAATATTGCAACTATAAAATATTTGGACAGATGTTAATAACTTCGTATCAGTTGGATATGATTTAGAATTAAAATAAAAAGCAATACACTTTCCATTCTTTCTCCATTCAAATAAATTAAAATATTTTAGAAAAATTTGGAATTTTTATTGCGGATTAATTGTTATTATAAAAAAAAGAAAATTAAATTAAAAAATGAAAATCTTAATAGCCGTTTCAGATAAAAAAATTAGAAGCGATATCAAAGAAATTTTAAGATTAAATCTTAAAAAAGGGGTAGGAATACAATATATCGAGGCTCCTGATGGCAAAATGGCTTTAGCAGAGATAATTCTTATAAAACCTGATATTGCAATTTTAGACATAAAACTTCCCTTTGCAGATGCTTATAAAATACTTTCCACCTTAAAATATCTTGGAAAAGATGAATTGTTAGCTATTCCAATAATAGTAATAAGTTCCCATCCAGATAAAACTATATTTATGAAATTGTTGAAACTCGGTGCAAAAGATTTTCTTATTAAACCAATTGATATTGAATCACTTATTACAAAAATAGAAGCCCATCTTAAATACTAAATATTTTATTTATATCAATTTTAAAATTTAAAAATTTTACATTTTTAAGAAAAAAAATTTATG
The DNA here is from genome assembly GCA_030616165.1 of bacterium. Lineage (GTDB taxonomy): Bacteria > SM23-31 > SM23-31 > JAUVVT01 > JAUVVT01 > JAUWXV01. Next base: position 10,381 of record JAUWXV010000026.1, read on the forward strand.
GAAGGAAACATTAAAAATTTAAAATCCTCTGAACATTCCCGCCTTGATAGAGAAAACAGAATTAAAGAAATTATTAAAGAAATTTTAGATAATAAGGACACAATTCTCGAAAAGCAAAGTTTTTATACCACAATCCCCAATTTGAACAAATTTGAGTCCCTGGTAAAAAACGTTGATAAATATGACAGGCGAAAAGGAGAAAGTGAAGAAATAAAGAAAAAATTAATAAAATTTATACTTTTAAAAAAAGAGAGTCATTTCCAAAACTTTTAAGCATAGAACTTACAAATGTCAGGCAATAAATTCCATATTATTCTTTCAAGGTGAAATTTCTCTTTGAAACTGCTGATGTTCCACTTTCCTTATCCACAACCCTGACTGTAAAAAAATACCTCCCGGTAGATAATGAACTCAAATTAAAAGATAAGTAATCAAAAGTATCTTTTCCCTTTTTAGTCCGATCCTCACTTACAGCAATGTAATTTTTCTCTTTTCCCAACGATTCTGGCAACTTAATTTTTAACGTGTCAGTTTTAGCAATTTCCTCAATGGACTCTACACCTTTTCTGGATATAATATATTCAACCTTATACCTTACTTCTCTATCTTTATTCTGTTTTAAATTATAAATTTCAAAGTAAACAAACAATAGTGCTCTTTTGTAAGCAATTTCAGATATATGAGGAATAATTCTCAATCCATTTTTTGTGAACTGGTCTCTAACAGAAGAAGGCTGAATATCGTAAGAAAATTGAATATCACTTATCATTAAATCAGAACCATTAAAATTCTTTGGACTAAGATCATTATAATATAAACCCACACTATTGCTGTTTTCACTTTTAAACACAATATTCATCACAGGGCCTATCTCTGAAGGAGATATCTGAAAGCTTGTCTGACCAACTGAAATCCTTCCTGTTAAATCATTCGTCAATTCTATTTGCACTTTCATATCCGTTGTATCGACATGAAGATACTCAAGGTCAATATTTCTCACAGAAATCTCTCTTTTTACAACGGTATTCATAGTCTTTGATTCCCGGTCAGGTACAAAAAACAATTCACCTAAAGCAAATACATAGTAAAATTCAATCTTTGTTTTCCCCCCCTGACCTTTGAAACAGGCGTAATTGTAAGCAATGTTGAACATCTTTTCCCCACCATAATCATATAAAAATACAGTTGGAGGAGCGTCTTTCTCATTAAACTCTTTCATAGTCGCTATTCTATCCAATTCTGTATCTAACGTGAATACATCTCCAATCTTATTAGGATTATATTTTTCCCAAAGTCTCTGATAAACCTCCGGATAAATCCAGTCTCTATCCCGGTAAAGTTGGACCCATTCAATATACTCCAAGCCCCCTCTAATTAAGGTATACCTCAAATCTGGAACAATCTCAAATCCAGTACTGCGATTTGCGAAATCATAAAATAACTGCCCCCCCCTTTCCGAAACCTGCCATGGATATACCCAGGATTCATTAGGATATGTGGCATCATCTCCGGCGCTCTGATAGCGGAATTCAGGCTCACTATATTTAATATAAATATCGCCTCTTTCATCATAAAGCCTATCTGGAGACCTTGATTTAAAAACGGCCTCTGCATGAGCAACCCTTCTTAAGTGCTCAATAAGGTGCTCATTCTCTGGTGTCATTGGTGTTGGGTCTCTAAGTCTCCAGAATCCCTTCACATAGCGTCCCTTGTGGGGCATCTGCTGAAATTGCACATTATCTTGAACCATAAATAATAACTTAATATCTCGAAATAACTCATCCAATTCCTCCTCATTAGCGGCATTCTCGAGCGCCAACAAATAATAATAAGATGCCTCTTCAATGTTATTCTGGGACATAAGGAGCTTTGTCATTTTATAAAGTTCCATCGGGTTGTCAGCCCCTAATTCTATATAATCTCGAAAACTTTCAGTTAAATTACCCGGCTGTTCCATACTTTTTGATATTCTTTCCATCTCCATATCTATATCAGTATATGTGCTCCCTTTATCTTTCAATTCATTAAACAATTCTAATGCGCTCTGTAAACTTCCGAAATCTCCCCGAACTAAATATGCCTTCGCAAGATTATATTTATAATCAAGGTCATCAGCATTAAGTTCCACTGCTTTATTCAAAAACTTTAAAGCACTATTTATATTCTGGGCTGCACGAAGCACCTGAAATCGATTCTTATTATTCTCATTGTTCTCACTCACTCCCTTTGCTTTACGAAGGTATGCTAAACCCAATCCCGCATATATATCAGAAGTTTCAGAGATTTCAAGAGCATTTTTGAATGATTTTATAGCCATAGTCGGATTGCCAAATGTAAGATAATTAAACCCTTCAATAAAAAGACTGTCATAGAGTGCTTTTGATTTATCCACATCTTGAGCGACTTCAGAACCACTTTTGTTATTTCCTAATAGTCCAAAATCTTTTAAATAAAAATTGCCTCCAATAAATATAAAAATCATAAAAATCAATGCAATTCTTAACTTAAAATTTTTCATAACAAATTCCTTTTTAATTATAAAAATATTCTTATTTTACAATTTATAAAATACTTTCACATAAATCAAGAAAATAAATGTTTCAAATTATTTCACCAACAATAGCGTAAATTCGTTCCCATTTTATTTCAAATCAAAAAATAATGATGGTGAATTTTCTCAATCTTTGTGAAAATTAACCAATTTTTGATATATTTCTCTTTATTGATATATTTTAATGGTTCTTCAGGAATTTTGTTTGAAATGAAGTGTATGGGCGAAGCATCTTTTTGTCTATGCTGTAAATTTTTCGAAAACTCTTTAGTTTAATGCTTCGCCCACACAATAACGATAATCCCATGCAAGTATTTAAAAAGAAAAATGGAGGGTTAAAATTGAAATTTTAAAGTAATTTTCATATCTGGTTCTTTGAAATCGTTGAACATGCAAAATCTATATTCTAATTTCAAGTTCGATAACACTTTAATCGATTTGTTCAGCTTATTTGCACATACAGCAGCGTTAATCCCGCTGACAATATGATTAAGAAATAAACCCGCAATAAAATAATTCAATCGATTAATATATTTATCACTTTCTATTCTCATATCTTCAAACTTCTGTCTGTTTTCATCAGAATCCCACCTCCAATAATAATCAGAAATATTATCATATATAAATTCTTCTTCTCTGTCCACCCTCTTTTTGCTATTATATTTAAAAATATCTGAAAAATTACCGATATTGACAAAATATTTCTTATCCTTGCCTGTGATATTTATCCCAGCATGTGCAGTTGAAAATAATTTATAATCCTCTTCAATCCACCCTCCGTATATCCTTTGATATATGTATAAACCCCACAATGTAATTTCACTTATTATTAAATACTTTGATAATTTATTCTCTCCTACATATCTTTCCCCGAGACCTGGCAGAAAAAGTGAAAGAAATAAAGCCTTTGATACTGATTTAGTCTTAACATCGGTAGTTTTTATAAATGATATGCTATCTCTCTTACTAATATTCATCAATGAAAATTTGAAATCACGGAGAGCGGTTATTTCAGAGGAAAATATCTTATTAATGAAAATAAACTGCATTAAAAATACTACGATTAGTATAAAATTTATCTTCAAATTAAAGGAATCAAATATTCTCACCATTTTAACCTGAAACTTATGGATGGAATAATTTCGTCATTGTACTCAACTGGAATTAAATTTATTATATTTTTATTTTTTACTCTATCATTGTATGACTTAACACCCCAAATGGTATCGACAAGACTGATAATCCTGTTAATAAATATGATAGATGTGGCGGTTATTGCTTTCTTCAGGTATTTATTGCTCTGATATCGTTTATCCTCATAATAAAACCTTTTTTCAGAATATCCATCCCACTCATCACAATCTTCCCAACCACAGGCAAATTGGTCATATTTTCCAATCATCTCATAATACTGCTGGGTTTTTTCTTCAGGTAGTCCATGAGTGAGATTTGTAGGTTCCCTCCCATGCTCTAATTTATAATTTTCCAGAATATTCAAATATTTCTCTTCACTCCAATGGGTATCAGCAAACCCGTGAAACTCATCTTCGATATTTCTCCCATTTTTATTATTTATAAAATACGATGACCATCCAAGTGCCTCAATCCCAATAAATACAAATCCTCTAATAAAAGAGCCGTTGTATATCTCGCCCGCCCCGGGAACTAATCCAGATAAAAGTATTGCCTTTTTATATGATTTTAAACCCCCAACTATTCTTCCCTCTTCTTGAATTAGCATCGAAGTAGAAGTAAATTTATTAACAGAACTATATCCAAAAATTAAACCTTCTAAATATTTATAATTTTCCACTTTTTCATTCGCAAGTAAATTGCTCTGAAAAATTAATAGGCAAAACATAATTGTCAGGATAAATATTTTTTTCATAATCACCTTTATATCTTTAAAAGAACTTACTTTCTTTTGAAAAAGAAAGTAAGCTCCGCAAAGCTGATCCGCCTCAGGCGGAAAAGAAAACTTTCTAATATTCCGAATTCATCCCGATAAATCGGGATGAATTCGGAATGGTTAACTTTTAAAAAAATCATTTTCGTGAAAACCTTTTACTATCAATAAATTATATTACAAATACTCAAACAATAACTGAAAATAAAATTTCCATTCCTTTCCTTCAAACCCGCCCAGACTCTCAAACCTGTCAAATCCATAAGCAGCATCAAACGCAAGTTTCGTAGGATAATTATAATAAGAAAAAATATCCATTCTTATTTGAAAGTCAATACTTTTTTTAAAGTCTTTTAGTTCCAGTTTATTTCCGCTCCAGTTATTCCCATAAAAGAAAGAAACACTGCCATACGCTTTGTCAAAATACAACGGACCGAATTGAATGTCAATATTTTTTAATATCGGGGCTCGATACGTAAGTGAATTCAATATCATCTTATTCCCTTCGATACTGAAATAGGAATACCCTTTCATCCCGACCAATCCCCCTCCGAAGAAATAGAAGAAACTGTCAACCGGTTTATCAATTAGTCCACCCTGAAAATTATAAGAAAGAGAATTTCTCTCAATCCCGAAAGGAAGGGAAATATATTCATTCCAGTTTAGATAAAAGGAATTGTAGTCATAATTATCATATACCTCAAAAGATAAAGCCTTTTCAAAATCAAAATCTCTAAGAAATTTATTAAAATCAATAGTGTATCTAAAAAGAATATCTCTCCCGCTTGACGGATTGATTTCATCATCCATCTTTTTGGGTATCCTTCGGTAATTCCAGGTAAATGAAAGATTCTTGCCGATAAAATAAGTATACCGAAATGTAAACATTGGTTTAACGAATTTCATTTTTGTGCTGTATCTGCTGTATATAAATGCAGTTCTGAAATCTTGCTGGTCATTGATTTTAAAAGATGCCCCTAAATCTGCCTCCAGAAGGCTGAGTCTAATTTTGTAAGTTCCTCCATTGGCGTCTTCAGTAGTATGTCTTGATAGACTGTAAAGTTCTAAAAATAAGGTGGGTTTCAGTTTTTTATATTCTAATATTGCTATAAGGTCATGGTCAAAATCGGGATTTATACTCCCTGCCGCATAAAGATTATACCTATCAAGGATTTCGCTTGAAAACGCCGATATCCCTATCTTTGGCTTACCATAATCCATCATCAAACGTGGAACAATTGATGTCATAGTGTAGATGCTTTGATATTGATTTGTTTTAAATACCGGAACTTCAGAATCATCATAGTTAATTTCAGAGAATTTTTCGGGATAATTAGCAATATATTGAGTATTCTCTTGAAGAATTGGTTCTGGATTTTCTAATAAAGTTATCTTATATCCATCCTTTGTATATAAAGAGTAAATAAGTTGTCCCTTTTCATTAATGGATGGCATAAAAGCCCCACCCAAAACATTTGTAACCTGCCTAACAGACTTACTTTCAATATCACAGGTATAAATATTAAAAATTCCAGTCAAATCTGAACTAAAATAAATCTTTTTCCCATCTGGAGAAAATATCGGGTCTCTTTCATCTCCCTTTCCGCAGAGCAGATATTCTATATTTCCACCATTGCTGTTAATTATTGCAATATCCCTCGAGTTATCCTTTGAAATACAAAAAACGATTTTATCTCCGTCAGGCGACCAGGAAGATTGATAAATTTCCATCCCATCAGTAAAATTGGTAAGATATTTAATCTTTTTCGTTTCGATATCCATTACCGCAAGATTGTAATTACCATCACTTCCATTAACAAATGACAACTTTCTGCTGTCAGGAGAAAATGCAGGGTACATTGCTCTCATCCCTTCAGTCAGACGGATTTCTTTTTCACTCTCTATGTCGTATATATAAATGTCATTATAATGAGAGTCATTCTTCCATTTTTTAACTTTGGAATAAAGAATTTTCTTCCCGTCTCTGTTCCATGATATTGAAGAGCTAACACCAGAAATTAGAAATTTCTGATTTCTCTCATTTAAAGAACTAACATACAATCCAGTAAATGACAAATAATCACTCTCCCCATTTGAAAGATATGCAAAAGATTTACCATCCGGTGACCACATTGGAAAAATGTTTGCACTTCCTTCATTTTCTAAAATCTTTCCTTTAACTTCACTTGCAGTTATGATTTTTGTTCTATCTTGATAATAAGATTCGATATAAGTTTTCCAATCATTATAAAGCTGGTTTTGAGAAATCCCTAACACCTTTTTGACTGCATGGTCAAACGAAACCGCAAAAAACGAACTCAAAGATTTTGCAAGTCTATCAAGAGTCTCATCACCATATTTATCCGCAATATACCTTATCAGCGAATATCCCTGATTGTATGTCGATTCATTTCCGATGCTGTTTTTCCCAAAAACACCCATCTCATTCAAACTGAGCAGAGCATTATTCAAAATCCTAACTCTAAGAATCATATCCCTGTGAGAATCCCAATAATCATAACCAAATTTATTCGAACCATACTGTGCCAATCCTTCTGCAAACCACATCGGTATAACCGTTCCTGCATAGGGATATGAAATCAATATATTTGGAAATCCATAAAGTACATCTTTCCTCTTTTCTTTTTCATACCCTATACCCTGAAAATAAAGAGCAGGAAACCTTCGCGGCATTTTTCTTGCTCTCTGCATTGAAATTATGTGCGTGAATTCATGCGTTACAACATTCCTGAGCCAGTTATGAGTACCGCGAAGTATAAAATCCATCGGCGTTGCCCATATTTCTATCTTGTTATCGTAATAATACGCTGCACCGCTTGAATAGTCATCTGTATCTCTTGTTATTATGTGAACCTTCCCATCCGGTTCAAATTTATACAGAGATGTAACCGGCTCGTATATCTCCTCAGCAATCTTTGCTACTATCCTCGGTGTTCTATCTAATCCCTGATGATAATATACAACAAAATGCTCGGTCTCTATTGTCTCCCATTTCAGTTCAGGATGATTATACCCCTTCGGCTGAGAATTAGAATTTGTATAATTTATTAATAATAATACAAAAATTATTAAAATCTTTTTCATATTAATTTTTTTACTTTCTTTCCCTTACTTTCTTTGAAAAGAAAGTAAGCAAAGAAACTTTAGACTTATCCCTGATTTCTTGCTTCGCAAGAAATCAGGGATATCAATAAGTTTTCTTTCAAAAGAAGTAGGACAAAGAAAGTAACTCATTTAATGACAGCAATCTTAAAGAATTTATATTCTCTCTTCCCGTTGCCTACAGCCTCCAATCTTGCATTATAGACGCCGCTTTCGATTCCATCGAGATTCCATATTACCTCGTTATCGATTAATGGCTGTCCGACTGTTCGAATCTCATCAATAACCTCTCCACTCAAATCGTAAATTTTTATGTGAATATCTGCAGGATAATTCACAAAGTAATGAACAGTGGTAAAATTCCCTTCAGTTGGATTCGGATAATTATATACCAATTCCTTAACAAGGAGTTCATTAGATGGTGGAAGCGGCTGTGTTTTTATATCTATTAAACGATTTGAATGATTTGACCCCATTAGATAACTTCCACAGGGTATTCTTTCGGGATTATATTCTGAATCAAAATCCCATACATACAAATACAGGTCATCACTCAAAGCGGCAATTTCAATATCTCCGTTGCCGTCTAAATCAGCAATTATTGGAGTAGATTTAACATTTTCACCTATTGTCAGGGGAAACCCATCAAGATTATTTCCATTTAAGTCAAAAGCCTTTACAAGCCCGTTACTTGTCCCGGTTATTATATCGGGTAAATTGTCCCCATTAATATCTCCAATAATTATTTGACATTTACTTTCGGGTTGATTTTCTCCCCATTCAACAACTATCGGGAAGTTATTCAAATTTGTTCCATTATAATTATAAGCAAAAAGATAATTTGTGCTCCTGATTAAAATTTCCATATATCCGTCGCCATCAACATCACCTATCGAAGGCGGGGATAAAAATGGATAAAATTCAACCTTAGGAAATCCCTCTTTATAACTACCGTTATTTTCAAATACAATAATTTTCCCGGATGAATCAACAACCACAACCTCCTGATTTCCATCTCTGTCGAGGTCTGCAGCCGCGGGTATATAGGGATTTTTTATGTTCTCACTCATCTCCCACAGAATCTCGCCGTTCTTTGTCAGAGCAGTTACCCTTCCATCTGAAGAAACTGCAATAATATTCTCTTCATCCAAATTATTTCCCATAAGGCAAATTCCTTTAATCTCCGAATTGGAGATTTGTACTTTTCTTTTTATCTCGCCAATATTATCTATGAAATATATTCTTCCGCCAATATCTCCAAAAATAATGCCAAATTTATTGTTATTCAATTTCAAAGCAATCATTTCGGAAGTGGGATTTGTATTAGTATCTATTTGAAAAAGGAGGTCAGCCCTTCCATCATCATCTTCGTCTTTTGCTGTCCATACAAATAATTTCCCTTCCTCTGTAATAACGGCAACCTCCATCTTTTCATCATTATTGAAATCTTCTGCTAATGGAGATAATGATACAGCACTTTCTGTCTTTGCAAAAAGGGCTATCTTTTTTTTAAGCATCTCCCCTCTGATATTAATATATATCCCAGAATCATTATTAGCAATGACAGGAGTTCCATCTTCGCCGTTCCATGCAAGCAAATCTCCTCCTCTTGTTACTGCAATTATCTCCGGTTTATCATCCCCATCGATATCGGCGAAATTGGGGGACAATCCATAAAATTTTCCTCCGGTAAAAGTGGGGAATCCTTCATAATAATAATCTTTTTTAAGGTCAAATGTCATAATGTTTCCAGCATCACTTATCGCATAGATATAAATATGACTATTTGCATCGTAGTTTGATTTGCTTGATGGAATAGTAATCGGAGAAAAAGCATCGTTATTACCGCTAAAGAATGCATCTTCAGCAATTCCGTTCGATGGGGTAGGAAAACCCGGCAGTATCCATTCGAAAACCTCACCTATATCCTGAGAACCGTCCGCCTCTTCAAGATAAACTCCTTTATTATATTGGTCAGCGTTTATCTTATTCGCTTTTAAATTTTTTCTTATAATCCTCTCGTCTATATGCAAGATTAATAATCCTGTTCCAGGTATATCCGCATCGTAATCATCAACCTCAAGCACAACACCACTCGGGCTTTTAATGATATTTATTCCGTCTTTATTATAATCATTATTTCTGTTTTCTATAAGATAATATTCCTCAGAAGTGATATTTACCTTATATATCTTTCTGGGGTTATCCGAAAGAGATGAATGGACTTCCAATTTTTCACCGTAATCAACTTCAATAGGTTTTTCCCAACCTAAAAAAACCTTACTCCAGGCACAGGGTTCAGCAGGAATAAGCCCACTATAATTGCCAAATCCCATATCCATCAATCCCCACTGCCCTATTCCAGCACTTCCAGTCTCGGTATTGAAAAGACTTGGAAGACCAAGTTGATGACCAAACTGGTGTGCCATTATTCCATTCAAACCTATCTCAACCTCTTCCTGACTCTCCGTCTCAGGTAGAATTAAGCCCTCCCTGATAAAGAACCCTCCTTCGTTAACTCCTATTCCTCTATATAAAGGGTCACCATTACCTAAATTAAACTTAATATCATCAAAATTCAGGAAAACAGAAGGGATATCGTTCGGATAAGGATTATAATAAGGATTCACAGAAAAATCGGCTCCAACACCAGCATGAAATAGTATGAAACTGTTATATTTAGAAAAATCTATTGCTACATCTTTATCAGCCTCAGAAAAAGAATCCCTGAGTAGTTCACACAATCTTCTGCTCAATTCTTCATTTGTGGTATTGGGGCTGTAATATTTCATCTCTTTTGGAAGTTTATAACTATTATTTACATCTTCAGGAAATACCGAATAACTTATATTAATCTTACCCTTAGAAACCTTTTTATAATATCTTTTTAATGCTTCTAAATGGTCTTCAAAAAAAGTGCGGTTATGAGGCGGCGGGTCAATTTCAGCAGCACTGCTCTGGGAAAGGTCGAACAATCCATTTCCATGGGCTGTCGCAATCGAATCTTCCTGAAATTCTACTCTTATTGCAATAATATTTATATTTGTTGAAGTGCCACTCGAACCAAGAAAATCTTTTTTATTTTTTATATTAGTGGAACTGCTGCTTTTATATAAATTAATATAATATCTATTATCAGAAGAAAAGGATTTACCTATAAATAATAAGAGCAAACAAATAGTTATTAATATTTTATTTATCATTGACGCTATTTCCGTCTAAAGGTGCTAATATAAAAATTACCCCGCTCTACCCGCACAAAGGTAAGAAGCGGGGTATATATAATTTTCAATCTTCTACCTATATAATTTCCATATCAATTAGAACTGGACAAACTTACTTTGTAAAGTAAGCTCCACCATAGCGGATCCGCCCAAAGCTGAAAAGAAACCTTAGAATTATTCCCCCAAGCAATTGGTGAATAATAACAAGTGTCTTTTCGGACGACCCGGCATACACATAATTAGAATTTGAAAGAGAGCGAAAACCTCATTGTATCAGCAAGAGGCGAACCCTCTTTATTTGCTGCAATGTATCCGAAGTCAAATCCATAAATAGAATATCTTATACCTGCACCAAATGTCCAGAACCTTCGTTTACCTATATCTTCATAAAAATGTCCAAACCTCAAAGCAATAAGATTGCTGTACCAGTATTCAAATCCAACAGCGGAACCGATTCTTTTTAATGACCTTTGATGTTTGTCAGTAAATGCGGTGAATATCGCTTTATAGAAAGAATCAGATGTACCATCCTCATGTTTAACAACAAGAAGTTTGTTGAAATCGACAGTTGCGACAAGTCTGTTATATCTACCTTCAAGAAGTTGATAAGCAAAACCCAATTTCAAGTTTGTAGGTAGCGGGTCAGCCTGGGCAGCATCTATGAAGGCAACCTTTGGTCCCATATTGGAAAGATTTGCTCCTATAGTCAGTCTGCTAAGAAAATCAGGCCTGTACAAAACCCCTATATCGACACCAACAGATGCCGCTGTCCCCTTTCCCTTTTCTGCTCCAGTTCCGTAGTCTGCCAATTTAAGATGTATATACTTCATTGTTAAACCTAAGCCAAGATTTTCTCTGATTTTTGTCCCGTAAGATGCACCAATTGCCACATTATAAGCAGAAAATGTTCCGAGTTCATTACCATGTTCATCCGTCCTAATCTGCTCACCAAGACTAAGATATGTTGCGCTAATTCCAAATGTCCCTATATCTTCAACATTGTGAACATAAGAGGCGAAATCATAATAAAGGTCACTCAGATTAAACTGCGGAAGCCAATTGGAATGCATAATGGAGAATTCACGCTCTTCAATAAATCCAAGTCCTGCAGGATTCCAAAAGACTGTAGTGGCATCATTAGCTATAGCCACATTCGCTTCTCCCATTCCACCGGCTCTGGCTCCTGGAGAAATCAATAAAAATTCAGCAGCCGCTTCTCCCTGGGCAAAAACATTTCCAGATAATAAGGCAAAAAATACAACCACTGCTACCAGAATTTTGATACGATTCATAATAAATCCTCCTGAATAGTGCATTTATTATTTAACATTTATTTTTTTTAAAACATTTTTTTCAAAAAAGTAAAAAATTTAGCAAATTTTTATTATAATTATTATGCAAATATAATGCCGAAAATAATAAAAAATTAAATTATCTTGAAATAACAAGTTTACCTATAGATTCAGCAGTTCTTACTTCATCATCGACCAAAGACCTTGCTATTATTTTAAAAAAGTAAAGCCCGTTGGCAATTCTATCACCATCTTCATCTCTTCCATTCCAGTGCTCGGAGACGTAAATCCCGGGTTTTTCAACTCTTATATTCTCTATCCTTTTTATCAGCCTGCCTGATACAGTATATATCTTAATTGATACATCTGATACAGAATTTATAGGTTGATTTATTTCAAAAGTAAATTGTGTAGCCTCCGAAAACGGATTCGGATAGTTAAATAATTTATCTATGGTAAATTCTTCTTGAGAATAAATAGTAAATTCAGCAAAACCTTCAGAAGAATTATTGAAATTATCCCAGGCTTTTATTTTAATTCTATGTTTTCCCCTGCTTATACCGCTGAGACGATATTTTATTTCTCCCTCTGTAAAACTTCCATCTTCATAAACAAAAAATTTCGTCAAATCTATCCTGTTTTTAACATCTTCATCTATAATAAGTTCAATTTTATGTCCTATCTCCCCTGTTATATTTATACCATTTTTATCGGAAATGGTTGCGATTGAAACTGGATTTTCAGGAAGAAAATCACCAGAAACAAAATCAATTCCTTCAAAACCGATTTCTATTTCAGGTCCGTTAAAATCATTTTCGACATCGGCAGTTCCTCCTACAGCAATATTTTCCAAATAACCCGCACCATCAATGTTTTCATTAAAGAAATAAACGCTTATTCTTCCATTTTTCCCACCATATGTTATATCTTTAGGCACTATAAAGCCTAAATTAAATTCGCCATTATTATCTTTTCTAATAGAACTTGTTCCTCTAAAAATAGGAACTCCCAAAAGTTTATAAGGGACTTGAATTCCATTTTCCATAACATGAACTTTATCCTGTTCGGAATCAAAACTCATCAATGATATTTTCCCATCAAAATCACTCCATTTTTCATCATCTTTTAATATATTTCCGCTAATAGTGATAGTAGCAAGTGCTTTCATAGTATCGGGGCTGATTTTTAATGCGCTGGTCCTGAATTTTGGTAAAGATAACCTTAAAGTCGGGTCACAAAAGAGATGAAATTTTTCATTATTGATTAAATTCCCTGCCAGTACACCCTTTGCAGTTACTACCGCATTACCAAGTCTCTGCGTTGGTATTTCTTTAAAAAGATTAACGTAAAAAGCCTCTGCAAGGTTGAAATTCTGTGAAGCGAACGCCTCTCTTGTAGAACTTAAAATACCCACCGCGCCGCCATTTTCTTTAATTAACAGTTCTTCAGCAAATGTTTTTATCACAGGGAGGTCATACCTGCCGAATGCACAGGTCACTGGATAAAAGAAAAAAAGTCTCTTATCATTTTCAATCAAAGGAAGGTCGTCCGATAGAGATAATACCCTTTCTTGAGCGAGTATTTTATAACTTCCATGCCCGATGTAACTTATTATTGAACTGCCCTGATTTATTTGCTCAACAAAATCCTTCTCCGCTTTTGGTTTTACTATTCCGACTGAGGTAATACTCTTTTCACCTGGATAATCCATCAAGTATATCTTTCTTTTATTGAGAATTCTTGGTATATACTCAGCATTTGCAATAAATTCAGACTGGTCAGTATGAATTCGCTGGGTGTTATCCCCTGGGGTAAGTTCGTCATCTGCAACGAATGTTATTGTATTCCTCCAGAAACCAAATTCAGGCTCCTTTTCGTAATTAACCAACTTGTTTATCATAGATATTGCTTCCGATTTATAACCTGCAGGCAGTCTCCCAATAGCCATATCCATTAATTTGTCGTCCCCTTCAATATATACATACCAATCATCCGTGCACCTTGAATATATTTCATTATCACCGTCAATCTCAAATGGGGGTATAAGATTTTTACTTTCCTTATTTATAATATTCTTAAAATCGTAACTCCCATCTCCCAATAGAAGAGCATATGCTGGCGGATTACCACTATCATCTATCCAGTTCAAATATGCAAACCTTAAAAAATCTCTTATCGCAACCGCATCCATTAAACCACAGGAAAATTCATCGTATATATCAGATATTTTAACTACTTCTGTTCTCATAGCATCGTTTGATTCCCGCCATTCTTTTAAAACGAAAGCCTCATCATAAAAATCATCGTAAGTAATTATTACAAAATCTGCTTCCCTTTTTCTTGCCCGAAGATCAGAATTTTCATCTCTTGCAATACTAACAGGCAACTTGAACTTGCCCTTTTCTATTACTGCGTATATTTTTCTTTTTTCGGAAGAGACTGAATCAACAAATGAGATTTTATCCCCTTGAACAGTAAAATCGGAAATCCTTTCAACATCTGCAAAATTGG
>JAUWXV010000029.1 GCA_030616165.1 bacterium
CTTGTCCGCCTCTGGCGGGCTTGTCCGCCTCTGGCGGGCTTGTCCGCCTCTGGCGGGCTTGTCCGCCTCTGGCGGGCTTGTCCGCCTCTGGCGGGTTTACCCGCCCTGCCTTTTATTTTCATTATTCGTGGCGCTCTGAAAGAGCATGAACGTTCAGTTTTCAATTATTATCAGGTTTTTGTCAAATTTCTTTTAATATTATAAATCATTTATTATTTTTTCATTCCTATGACAGCCACCATCCTTCCGGTACAACCTTTATCCCTGCGATAAGAAAAAAACATCTCATCATTACAGGATGTGCAGCCATCGCTTCTCTCAATATTTTTATCTTTTACACCCACATCATTCAGTTGTTTGACAATCATATTCTCAATACTCAAGTTCCAGCGTTCTTTACTATTTTTTACAAGAAATTCTTGATTAAACAATCCTGCAACATCTTTTCGGACAACATAACAACATTGTTTAATATGTGGGCTAATGCCGATTAATAAATTTTCAGGTCTGATATTATATACTCCGCAAATTTTTTTTATACCCTTTTCTACTATTTCAACAGATATGCTCCTCCAACCCGCATGAAACAATCCAACCACTCTCTTGTTAGGTTCAAAAACCATAATTGAAGCACAATCAGCATAAGTCCCGCATAGAAATATATCACAAATATCGGTTATTAATCCATCACCAATACCTAAATTACCTGACTTTTCTGCTACTATTACATTATCTCCATGAACCTGAATAATTCTGGCGGTTCTATCCTCAGAAATATTTAAAGTATTAAAAAATCTATTCCTGTTTTTTATTACATTTTCCGAAACGTCCTCAGTTGAAAAACCAAGATTAAGAGAATCATATGGCTGTTTGGAAAATCCTCCGAGTCTGGTGCTGAATACAGCAATCAGTTCATCAAATTTTTTGAAAATATTCCATTTATAAAAAACAAGCCCTTCCTTCTTCTGAAAATACATATTAGTCAATCAGAACCTTATTTATTTCTGAAAAGGACTTCGTTCATACTTCCCTGCCGATATCCTTCAAGGTCTAAAGTAACATATATATATCCAACTTCTTTAATCTTTTTTACTACCCGTTCTCTCATCTTACGGTCTAAAAACTTATCTATCTCATCTTGAGACAGCTCAATTCTAATTGTTTCATCATAATGTCTGGCTCGGACATTCTTAAACCCCTCATCATGAAGGTAATTTTCGACTTCATCAATCATCCTTAATTTTTTCAGGTCGATTTTTTCTCCATAGGGAAAACGTGACGAAAGACAAGCAAGAGCGGGCTTATCCCAGGTAGGAAGATTCAGCATTTTAGATAACTGGCGTATTTCATTCTTTGAAAGACCTGCCTCTTTCAAAGGGCTTCTTATATTTTTTTCTTCTAAAGCCTTCATTCCAGGTCTGTAATCTCCCAAATCATCCGAATTTGACCCATCAACAATATTTTTAAAATTCTCTTTTTTTGCAATATCTTTGACCTTGGTAAAAAGTTCAGTTTTGCAGAGATAACACCTATTAACAGGATTCTCTCTAAATTTTGCGTTTTCCGTCTCTTTTGTCTGGATGACTTTTATTTTCACACCGATTTGAGATGCAGTTTTCAACGCCTCTTTATATTCTCTTGATGGGTATGTAGGAGAAGTAGCAAGTATCCCAAGAACCCTATCACCAAGAACGCCTCTGGCAACTTTTAATAAAAATGTACTGTCAACACCACCCGAAAATGCCACAACAACATCCCCCATACTTTTGAGGATATTTTTCAATTTTTCTAACTTTTCATCTATATTCAAATTTTATCCCTTTTTAATATTACTGAATTTCAATTATTTCTCCATCATAATATTTCAAAATTTTTACAAATTTATTCATCCTTGAACTTCTATTGAAAGAGATTTTCCCTTTTATACCCTGAAAATTCTCAATTTGAAACAATTCATTTCTTAAATCCTCCCTTGTTGACGCTCCCCTTTCAATCGCATTTAAAAATAGACTCGCACAATCATAACCATAAACCTCCGGCAAACTGGGTGTTCTGCCGTATTTTAACCTGAATTTGCTTATGAATTCTGAAAAAAGTATATTTGATTCCTCAATAAAATAATCAGAGGTGAATACCATATCATCTATATAATTTATATTACTTTCTAAAAGAGTTGGATTATACCATTTAGCTCCACCAAGAACCTGTGTCTTAATATTATAAAACGGAAATTGTGAAACCACGACTTTCAGGTCCTCTTTTTCAACCGGTAAAAATAATCCATCAATTGAGGTAATAGGTATATCTAATGAATCAATTTCAATTTTAGCATCCGAATCAATTTTTTCTGAAATTTCCAATTTTTTCCTTAAAAAAAATTCGTTCTGAAAAACCTGTATTCCTTCTTCATCCAATATTGAAATTATAATACTATCAGCAATAGCTTGAAGACTGTCCAGAAACATCATCTCAAATCCTTGATTCCGAATATTCTCAAATTGCATTGCAAGGTCAATAGCACCTGGGAAATATCCCTGCTCAGATACGATAGTTCCACCATTCCTATCAATAATCTCTTTAAAATATTCATCAATTTCTTGTCCATAGCGACTGATAGGTGCCAAAATGGCAAATGTCTTTAAACCAAGTTCTTTTATTGCATATTCTGCAATACTTTTAACATGAGTAAAATAATCAGCATTAACTTGAAAAACACATTCCCCCATAGATGAGAATCCGGTGTTGCTGGTTAATGGAAAAATCACCGGAACTCTTTTATAATTGGCTTCAACTGATACTGGAACACAAATATTCTCATAAATAGGACCCAATATCCCAATCATAAATTCATTTTCCACTAACCTCTTCACAGCCATAACTCCCTCAATCGGGTCACCTTTTGAATCTTCAATAAGAAAATTTACTTTCCTTTTATGCTTTTCATTAAACTCCTCTCTTGCAAGTTCTGCACCTTCATATATCCCCTTCCCTAAATTAGTAAATTCCCCCTCAAGGGGTAAAATCAAACCTATTACAACACCCCGTTCTCTTAATTCATTTATATATCTCCATAGCATTAATGCCTGATTATAATAGAATTTCTTCTTTCCAAATTTCAATATTTTATTTAAAAGACCCTCTGCAGTATTCAATTCTCCCGATTTTATATATTTGCCGGCAATCTTTATATCAAGAATACAATGTATATCTGGATCATCAAATTCGATTTTTATATTTTCTAAATCTCTTATTTCTAAATCCTCTGAAAATAGATTTAGAGCATTTGTTACTGCTTTCATTGATAACGCCGACTGTTTTTCAACATCAAAAATGGTTAAATATTCTCCAAGAGCCTGACCAAAAAGGTTCATCTTATAATAATTATTCCCAAGTAAATACAGGCAACCAGCCCTGAGTCCATCTGAAGGATAATTTCTTAAAAATTTCTTCAAAATAGTAATTGAATTAACATAATCCCCCATTTCATAAAGCGACTGTCCTTGCATAAATAGCGAATATTCCCTCAACACTCTGCCGGCATCTTCTAATGCAGGACTGCTGAATGATTCATATGCTTTTAGATATTTTCCATCATTATAGTAGTTTACACCCGCTATGAAAAGACTATCTGCAAAAGATTTAATATCTTTGTTTGAACCTTCAACAGCTTTATCTAAGTTAATTATAAATAATATAATTAAACAACAAAGAGCCGAAATTAACTTTCTTAACATATTTTTTTAATTTGATGTATTAAAATATTAAACTTTCCATAATCTTTTATTAAAAAGCACCAAAACTGTGTATAGTTCAAGTCTTCCAAGAATCATACAAAAAACAAGAACACACTTACCCAAAGAAGGTATATGAGAATAATCAAAAGCCGGACCCACCGACCCAAGTCCAGGACCAATATTACCAATACAGGCGGCGGAAGCACCTATCGACGTAACTATGTCTAATCCAAGAAATGACATTATAATCGCAGTAACTGCAAATATCCCAATATACAATAACAAAAATGCAAGTATTTTGGAAATAATATCATTAGGAACAGATTTATCACCAAATTTTACATAAATAACAGCGTTTGGATGAATTGACTTTTTTAATTCTACAAAACCGCTTTTAATTAAAAGTAAAATTCTAACAATCTTCATACCACCTCCTGTAGAACCTGCACACCCTCCGAAAAACATAAGTGTAAATAATATCAATTGAGAAGTATATGACCATTTAATATAATCTTCAGTAACAAATCCGGTAGTTGTTCCAATTGAAACAGATTGAAAAATCGACTTTTGAAAAGCCTCTCCAATATTGTTATAATTATTTATATATGTATCACCGGTTAAATATAACGTAGCAGCAGCAAGTATCCCAACATAAAATAAAAATTCTTTATCCTTAAAATAACATAAAAGGCTCCCCTTCAAAGCGCGAAAATGCATTGCAAAATTAATCCCTGCAAGAAACATAAAAAACGCTACCACAGCATCGATGTAAACACTATTATAAGCACCGATACTACTGTTTTTTGTTGAGAATCCACCAGTCGCCATACATGTAAAAGTATGACATATAGAATCAAAGAAGGACATTCCTGCTATTTTAAGCAAAACAATCTCCGCAGCAGAAATAAGAAGATAAACCCCCCATAAAATTTTCGCAATTTGTCCAACTCTGGGGGCGATTTTATCATGAGTCGGACCTGGGACTTCAGCCTTAAAGAGCTGCATACCCCCTATACCAAGTATTGGCAGAACTGCGAGAGAGAGAACGATAATTCCCATTCCGCCTATCCATTGAGTCTGGCTTCTCCATAATAGGATGCACTTAGGAAGAACCTCAATATCATTGAGAATCGATGCCCCAGTGGTTGTAAATCCGGAAGTAGTTTCGAAAAAAGCATTAATAAAGGAATTGGTAGAATTGGTTAATAAAAATGGGAGAGTGCCAAAAAGTGACATCATCAACCATCCAAATGAGACTATGGCAAAACCTTCCTTCGCACGTATCTCTCCTCTCATTTTTGTGAGTATTAGAATTATCAGACCGGATGAAACAGTTATCAAAAAAGAAAGAAATATACCAAACCAATCGCTCTCTTTGTAAACAAATGCGCATATCAAGGGGAGCAGCATAGAGATTCCGAGAAAAAATATTATTGAACCCAGTATATGGACTACTGATTGAATTCTCATTTAACTAAATATTTTTTCAACTTTTGGTATAGCCTCTGGTAATGCAAAAACAATAACCTTATCATTTGGTTCAATATGGCTTGTCCCAACAGGTATGATTACCTCATTATCTCTAAATATCGCTCCTACTATTGCACTATTAGGAAATCCCGAATCTTTCAATTGTTTTTTAGTTATTTGCGAACCCTCCTGAGCAACTATCTCCATTACTTCCGCATCAATCTCCTTTAAGGTAGAAACAGATATAACATGTCCCCTTCTGATAAATCTCAATATTGCATCAACAGTGGTGAACTTTTTGCTTATTGCCACATCAAGACCAATGGAATTCATAATAGGAATGTACTCAGACTTATTGATAAGCGCCATCACCCGTTTCACACCAAGATGCTTAGCCAGAAGGCTTGAAATAAGATTATCCTCATCATCATTAGTAAGTGCAATAAAAGCATCCATATCGGATATTCCCTCTGCTGCCAGAAGGTCTATATCTGTCCCATCACCCTGTATAACAAGGGTTTTGTTCAATTTATCAGCAATTATCTGAGATTTTTCTTTGTCCGATTCTATAAGTTTTATATCCACATCCTTCATCTTTTCAAGTTCGCCAGCGACAAGCCTGCCAATTTTACCCCCTCCAAGTATCATCAGACTATTAATCTTCTCATCTTCTTTTCCAACAAGTTTCAAAACACCAGGGATTGAATCTACTTTTGCAATTATGAATATCTGGTCTCTGAAAAATATCAAATCCTTTCCCTTAGGAATAATGGTTTTCCCATTTCTATATATAGCAACCGTTCTGAAAATCGTTTCATGAAAATCTTTGGTTATTTGATAAAGAGGACTGCCAACAATCGGTGCAGTCCTTGAATCTATTCTGATACCGAGAATCTGTAATCCTTCTTTTTCATAATCTATAACATCTGTAGCCGAAGACCTCTTCAAAAGCCTTATTACCTCTTCTGCAGTTTCTTCTTCTGGATGAATCATCAGATCAATTCCAAGTTGCTCTGGAGTTATTATTGCATCCTTTGAAGTATATTCTGGATTCCTGACCCTTGCAACCTTCTTTGGAACCCCCATTTTATTCGCAAGTATACAGGAGACTATGTTTACTTCATCAATATTTGTAACAGATATAAATATATCTGCTTCTTTAACACCGGCCTCTATCAAAGTCTCAATACTTGCACCACTTCCTTGAATTGCTATTACATCCAAATTCTCTTGAACTTTGATGCACCTTGAATGGTCGCTTTCTACAACAACAACGTCATGATTCTCACTCGAGAGCATCTTCGCCAGATGAAAACCAACTACCCCTGCACCTATAACTGTTATTTTCAATTTTTTTCTCTAAATAATTTATCTATAAATGTCAATTTTAATCAAATTTTTTACAAATTGCAAGTAATATTTGATTAGTTTAAGTTTTTCATTAACAATAAATTAAAAACGCCCAAAAAATTGGGCATATATAACTCTTAAAATAACAATGTAATATGTAAAAATATTAAAAACTCAATTTTATCCCCTTTCTCTAATCTTTTCAAAACCAAAATATATAAGAGGAACAATAAACAAAGTAAAAATAGTTGAAGTAATAAGACCCCCAATTGAAACAATAGCCATCGGAGACCTCATTTCAGCCCCTTCACCGAGTTCCAATGCCAAAGGCAGCATACCTAATATAGTAGCTAAATTCGCCATAATAATTGGTCTCAGCCGGGCTGAAGATGCTTCAAGAATAGCATCCTTTAATTCATGCCCCCTTCTTCTTAAAACACTTATATAATCCAAAAGCAGTATTGCATTATTCACAACTATTCCAACAAGCATTATTACTGCCATTAAAGTGAGAATACTTACTGATTTTCCCGTAATAATCATTGAAGTAACCACTCCGATGAGCGCCAAAGGAAGCGAAAGCATAATAGTAAAGGGATGAATGAACGATCCAAGAATCCCAGCCAAAACAAGATATGTTAAAACAATAGCCAGAATTAGTGCTTTATATAATTCTCCAAAAGATTCTTCCTGCATTTCGGTCATCCCACCATAAATAATATTATATCCTTCAGGAATTTGAAGTGCATCTGTCTCTCTTCTCATTTCTGAAACTACTGAACCTATACTTCTATTTACAACATTTCCAGTAATGGTTACAAGTCTCTTTTTATCCTTTCTTGTAATCTGTATAGGTCCTCTTGCTTCAACAATGGATGCAACATCAGTTATAGGAATAAAGTTATCACCAGATTTTATTTTAATGTCTCTAATCTGATCGGCTTCACTTCTATAAGGGTCTGCATATCTAACCCTTATATCATACTCTTTGTTTTGCACTCTGAATTTGGAAGCAACCTCTCCCTGAATACTTGTTCTAAGAACGCTTGCAAGTTCGAATATTGATATTCCTCTGTCTTCCATTATTTTTCTTTCAGGCACTACTCTAATCTCAGGAACACCGAGCCTCCAGCTTGACTGCACATCTATGACACCGGGTATATCCCTTTCCAGTTCCATAACCTTCATTGCAATATTGTTCAGAATATCTAAATCATCGCCGGTTATCTCAATAGTAAGACCGGAAGAGCCTCCCATTTCACTTCGTTCCTGAACGTAAATATCGGCTGCTGGAATCACCGCAAGTTTAGGTCTTAAATAATCTATGTATTCGAAAACAGACATATCCCTCAAGTCCCTGTCAACAAGTTCAACAGTAATAGCACCCAGGTGAACACCTCGACCGCTCCCCATTCCGATACTTGTTCTCCTCGTACCAACCTCAGTATATATTGTCTTTACTTCTTGAAACTCAGAAAGAATATTCTCTGCCGCAGTAATTGCCCGGTCGGTTTCTTCAAGACTTGAACCAGCAGGCATCTCAAAGTTTACTGTCAAAATACCCTGGTCAGATTGAGCAAAAAACTCACTTCCAATATACTTAAAAAGATAGATTGAACCAAAAAATGATATCAATATAAATGTCAATACCACTGTGCCGTGTTCAAGTGTCCAGTTCAAATATCTTCTGTAGTCTTTTTTAATATTTTCGTAAGAGGTTTCCCAGAATAAAGTAAATTTATCAATTATTCCAAATAATTTATTAAACAAATATATAAACAAAACAATTCCAAAAAATATAAAACTCAGTTTAAGATTAAAAAGGTAATTAAGAATAGCAATTGAAATCCCTGCAGCGATTAAAATCAGGATTATTTTAACGCAATATTTTATAATCCTGAAAAACAGATTATTCCTGAGTAGTTTTAAATCTGTTGAGAATAATTTTCTAACAATTAACATTGTAATAAAAATACCTGCTATTAATGGAACAATCACAGTTTCGAGCCTTATTCCTCCAAAAGCATAAACACCTATTCCGCAAAGTAAAACACAAAGGATTAATAATGTAAAAACAGAAATCACAAATAAGACAAAAATATCAAATCCTTTTTTCTCTTTTTCTCTTTTTCTTAAGATAACCGAAGCAAGCATAGGTGTCAGTGTAAACGAGACTAAAAGCGAAAATAATGTTGCAAATGCAACAGTCAGACCAAATTGAAGAAAAAATCTTCCTACTATTCCCCCCATAAAAGCAATTGGTGTAAATACGACAATATTGGTAAAAGTTGATGCTACAACAGCAACAGCAATTTCAGTAGTTCCCTTTTCACTTGCTGATTTTGCATCTTCTCCAAGCTCTTTATGCCTGAAAATATTTTCAAGAACAACTATTGAGTTGGTCACCAGTATTCCCACAGAGATTGCAAGCCCCATAAGTGTCAGAAAATTTATAGTAAATCCTGCAAATCTCAGTAATATAAACGTTGACACTATTGAGGAGGGCATCGCTATAGCTGCAATTAGAGTGCTTTGCCAGCTGTGCAAGAATAAGTAAAGAACAATTGCTGTGAGCAGTATCCCGATAATCATATTATTGAGAACTTCACTAATCGACTGCTCAATGAATATTGATTCATTTTGTGCTACGTTTATCTCAATATCAGAGGGAAGCATTCTTTTGATTCGATTTAATTCATTTTCCACTCTTTCAGCAACTTTCACCACATTAGCATCTGCCCTTTTTATAAGACTTATTCCCACACTTGTTCTTTTATTATAACGAGCCATGTCTCTCTGTTCTGCAAATGTGTCATTTATTTCAGCAACATCTTCCAATCTTATAGGTTTAACTCCCTGAAGAATAATCTTCATTTCTCTTATTTCATCAACCGTATTAAATTCTCCTACAACTCTGATGGGATATTCTTTCCATTTTTCTGTAATATGACCACTCGGCAGATTAAGGTTTGCACCAGCAATTGCTCCAATTATATCGTCAATTGAAACATTATAGGCTCTCAACTTATCCCTTTTAACACCGATTAAAATTTCTCTCTCTTTTCCACCCACAATATTAACACCGGCAATACCCTCAATCTTGGAAAGTTCCGGCTTTATTATATCATCCGTCATCTCATAAATCTCACTTAAAGGTCTCGGACCTGATAACGCAAGGCTCATAATTGGCATCGCACCGATATCAAGTTTCATTATCGATGGCGCATATACATCTCTCGGAAGTTGAGTTCTGATAGCATCAATCTTGTCCTTTACATCCATAGCCGCAATATCAATATCGACCTCGAGTTGAAATTCTACTATCACAACCGATATCCCTTCAAGTGAACTCGAAGCGACAGTTTTAACTCCATTTATTGAACCAACAGCCTCTTCTATGGGTCTGGATACAAGTGTCTCTATTTCCGAAGGACCTGCTCCTGGATATATGGTTTGGACTGTAACCATGGGAAAATCAATCTCTGGGAAAAGATCAACAGAAAGGTCAAGATAAGAATATATCCCCAGAACAACAAAAAATAATATTAATATCGAAATTAAAACAGGTTTCCCTACAGAAAGTCTTGATAAAAACATCTATCTTCTCCAAAAAAATATCTTATACTCTGCAAAATGATAATTTATATAAAATTCATAGGGATTCACAAAACTAATATTTTATTAACAATCAAAACATCATTATTAATCTTGTCGTTCCCGTGAAAACGGGAATCCATACGTTGTTTAGCCCCTTAATATTACTGGATTCCCACTTTTCAGTTCTCTGTTTGTGTTGTCACCAACATAGAAAATGCTTGTGTTGGTCAAAAAATCAACACACAGCAGAACAATAAGGTCAATTTATTTCAATCTCGTTCCCAAACTTAGTTTGGTAACGAGAACTGGAATTTTTAAATTTACATAATTCTCAAAAATATGTTAACGGACTGAACACTGCCTGCACACTGTGTTCTATCTCTGCATAATAATCATTTGCAATTGAATATATTGTAGGGACAGGACATTGTCCTGTCCTTCTGTTCCAAAGTAAAAGTTGATCTTATTTCGTTTATTACTTCTCCATTTCAATAAATGTCAGGAAAATATATATCATTTATTATTTAATAAGGCTCTAATGTAGTGTAACGCAAATAACATTGATATAATATAGACATTTTAAATATTTGTTTAAACATAACATTATATAACTATAATCCCGGTATTGCCATTCCCGCCTCCTCTGTCATTCCCGCGAAAGCGGGAATCCATTGATACAGAGTTCATCTCGATATGTTGAGTTTTCTGCTGGCGAAGGTGTTCCCACAAAATAGTCTATAATAATGTCTTTATATCACTGTATTATTAATAATAACTAATTGCGTTACACTACACTAGATTTTTAATATGCGATTGCTACATCGCTATTCTCCTCGCAATGACATGTATATATTGTATTTGCAAAAAGCAAAAAAGTGTTTTGGTGACAACACCAACACACTAATAAAATTCATTTAATTTATTATAAGAACTTTTCCCCCCCCCTTTAATTGGTTCTGACCCCTGATTACTACTTTATCCCCTTCCCTTATTCCCTCAATAATCTCCAATTTATCCCCATCAACAATACCTGTTATTATACTTCTTTTTTCACAGACTAAATTGTCATTCACAACAAAAACAAAAGACCCTGATTCATCATTTACCCAGGCAAGTTTATCAATCACAACCACGTTTTCGTTCTCTTCGAGTATCAATTCTGCGGAAGCGAACATACCAGGTTTTAGATTCATATTTTTATTAGGAATAGTAATCCAGGCACTAAAACTGCGGTCGCTTGGGTCAGCCGATAATGCTATTCTGTCAACTTTACCTTCATAAAAATTTCTTCCATCAAAAGAAACTCTCACAATTACCCTCTGCCCAACCGATAGAGTGTGTATATTGCTTTCACCGACTCTAATTTCGAGTTCTACCTCCTGAAACCTTGAAACCAGCACCACTTGCTGACCGGGATTAACAGTCTGACCTTCAACAACAAAAATATCTGTAACTACACCAGTAATTGGGGCACGAATATTAAGAAGTTCTTCCACAGATTCAAAGTTTGTTTCTGCCATTTTATACGCATTTTCCTGCCTGTCGAGATCACTTGCAGAAACTGCCCCTTCTTTATATAGAGTCATGATTCTTTCCAGTTCTCTTTTTGCAAGTTCGAGGTTCAGCCGAGCCTGCTGAAATCTTGCACTTGGATTGCTCCTGCTTAATGTGGCTACAACTGAGCCATTTTGGACTCTGTCCCCTAACCTTACCCTTATATTCTCAATCCGCTCCTGTATTTTTGCTACTGCATCTGCCTGTTCTTTACCCTTTATTGTCCCAGAGTAAAATCTGCTCGTTTTAACACTGGAAATCTCGGCTGTTTTTATTTCAACTGGTATGCCCTGCTCGCTTTGAATATCTGGAATACTCAAAACCCTCTTCTTAGAATTTTCGATGTTCCTGAGAACTCCACTCGTTACAAATCCAGCAACTAATAATATCATAATTATAAAAAATAACTTTTTCATAGAAAACTCTCCCGGAGAAAAAATAAAATAAATAAAACTACATAAAACAAAATTAACAAATTTTCACTCTCTTTGGAATAAATATTTTAAAATTTACAATCCAACTGCCTTTTCCCAGTCGGTTTTTGCAACCAAATAATCGTATATTCCCTGAATATGTCCCATTCGAGCTCTTTCGAGAGCTAACTGAGCGTCGAACAATTCGAGTTGTGTTCCTATTCCACTATTATATCTCACCTCTGCTATTCTCAAAGCCTTTTCTGCTTGAATAACATTTTGTGCCTGTGTATCAACCATCTGCTTAGATTCTTTCATCTTAAGAACTGCTTGTTTAATCTCCATATTTATCCCTTCAACAAGTTTCATTCTTTGGTACTCCAATATCTGATAATCAGCCTCTGCTTGCTCAACCTTTGCATAAGTTCTCAACCCATCGAATATTGAAACCTGCATCTGGATACCAGCACTAAGACTAAATGCTCTTTGATTTTTCTTTAAGTAAAATTTATCTGACTGCCCTTGAAACTGAAGTCCTCCTGTTAAATATAAACTCGGGAACCAGTTTGATCTTTCGATTTTGATATTTAGTTCCTGCATCTCTGTTTGGAATTCAAGCTGCTTTAAATCTGCTCTTTTCTGGAAAGCTTTATTATTATTCTCTTTGATTACATCATCATCAAGTGGTTCATACGCATATGAACCCTCAACTTCTATTTCTTGATTAATATCTATTCCTAAAATATTTTTCAGTGAATTATATGCCAATTCAAGATTATTTTCTGCCTGTATAAGTGCTGGTTTAAAGTTAGACGCGTTTACTTCTGCTCTAAGTAAATCAAATTCAGATGATAATCCTTGAGAATTTAGTTTTTTGACATTATCATAATGTGCTTCTGCTTGTTTTAATGTTATTTCTGCTACCCTTTTTGCTTCATCTGTAAGTAGAATAGTATAAAAGGTTTTTTTCACCTGAGCTTTTATGTTTTTCCAGGTATTTTCGAGACCATATTCGGAAGAATTACTGTAAGCCCTTGCAATTTTGAGAGCTGTTCCTATCTTTCCACCAAGCCACAAAGGCTGATTAAAAGATAAAATATTTTGATAAGAGTTGTTACTTCCAATTTCTATCTTTTGGGTTTCATCTTCAATCGTTAGAAAAAATGCAGGTTTCAAAATATTGCGACTATAAACAGTACTCATAGATATCTGAGGTAGTGCACCCGACCAGGCTTCACGAACTCTGGCTCCCGCTTTCTTTGTCTCCTCCTGTGCTATCAATATATCTCTATTCTTCTTTTTTGCAATTTCCAGTGACATTTCTAAAGTCAAAACTATCTTATCATTTTCATCGGAAAATGCAATAATATCATTGAAAGAGAATATTAAAAAAAATATAAATAAAAAAATACGCTTACCTATTTTATGGTTCAACTTACCCTCCTTTTGTCTTTAACTTTTTTTACATATCCCATACTTGAAATTTACATTTATTGTGAATAAAAAGTTCCCTCAAATACATTTAAATATATCTAAATTTGTCATAATAATCGGTCTCAGCCTATACAGTCATATAATAAATAACCAGTCAAATAATAACTGGTTATTTATTATACAGATTTAAATTTTTAAAATCAAAACCTTCTATCTATTTTCAGAAAATAAAAAAAAATAGATGCGGTACTTATAATATTAATAATTTATTATAATTTACTAAAACAACAATATCTTTCCATCCTGAACTATTCGTAAACCTTTAATCATCCTGTCCCGAAGCTTCAGGACAGGATGAATAATTTGGATACTAAAATAAATAACTCTATGAATTATCCGGGCTATATAAAACTTTCGATTGCTTCTTCTTCAGTATCAAATATATCAAATACCCTGTCAAGTTGGGCAATCTTTACCATAGCCATTACGTTATCAGAAAGGCAGGTTAGCTTCAAGTCTCCATCAAGGGGAACTACCTGTCTTCTCCCAAATAGTAAAGCACCGAGCCCAGAACTATCAATGTATGAAACCTTCCCAAGATTTACAAGTATATTGATATATCCTTCGGTCACTAACCTCAATAATTCAGTCTTAAACTCAGGCGATTTTTCCGAATTTATCTCAGATTCTACTATTCTAACTATTGCCAAATTATTTTGTGTGACAATGTCCAAATTCATAAACTCCTCTTTTTAATTTTAGATTATTTTTTATTATACTTCCAAATTATTTTTACGGTTAAATTCTCGAGAATTTAATTTGTTATCTCTTAATTATCAAACTATTGAAGTGATTTCTTAACCCTTTAACTAATAATTCTTCTATATTAGTAGAAAATAGAATATTTAATGTCAAATGTCAAAATCCAAATATCAAAATAACTATAAATACACAATTTTTGACATTTAGTCATTTGGATTTTATTTGGCATTTGTCCCGCCTTGGCGGGATGAAATTTAAGCTTTTATTATAATATACCATAAAACTGCTTTTTTCAGGTGCGAATATTTAAAGTTAATGTATTAACAAATCGTTATACTATAACCTTAAATGACGAATATTGCATTCTCTTTCGAGAAACTTCTTTATCCTACCATTGATTTTTTCGGTCTCTTCAAATTTTTCCAAATCTACACTTACACAGGCTGTTCAAACATTCCTGTAGGGACGACCCAGCGGGTCGCCCCTAAACTCCTTTTCCCAAATCTCCACTTACACCAAACTGTTCAAATTAAGGGAATATAATATACTTACTTATATACAAAAAAGTCAAGAACTTTATGCTATTTCATTATTACAAATTTTTCCAAAAAATTAAAATTTTCATCCTCGTTTTTGGCTATAATTTTATAAAAATAAACCCCATTGGCAAGATTATCTCCATCCTCATCTTTTCCATCCCAGTAAATCTGATTATATCCCGCTTTACCGGGAGCATTATTCAAAACCTTTATTAACCTTCCTGATATTGTAAAAAGTTTTATAGAAACCTCTTCGGCTTCTTTTGTTAAAACATAAGTAAAATATGTGTCTCTATCAACAGGATTAGGAAAATTATAAACTTTTGTTATTTCAAGATGAGAGGATACTTTAAATCCGACTTCATAAAAACTTGAATTCTGTCCAATATCGGTTACTACGACCTTAAATTTATGTTCTCCATCTTCAAGAGATGGTGTATATATAACTTCTGCTGATATATCACTTCCTGTAGGCTGGGGGATAAACTTGATTATTGGATTATTATAAAAGGAAATTTTTTTATTGTCAAGATATATTTCAACATTAGAAGTATCTTTTATTCCAGATGGATTATTATCTTTTATTCTTATTAAAATTTCAGGATTTTGTGAAACATAATCGCCGTCAATTGATGTTGCTCCGTCAAATGTAACTTCTATTGATGGCGCCTCTTTATCTTCTATAATAAAAAGACTTATTAGACCGGAATTGTTAAAATCTGAAAGTTCATTTATAATATTATCAGGATCAACCTCAACAAGAATTTTTATATTACCTTTATATCCAGAAGTATTAAATTCCGTATTTGCCGACTTAAATTTGTTTTGTAAAATATTATTAAGGACTAAATCGTCCCTGAATTTAAATCTCCCTTTTTCGGTCACGGCAAAAAATCTCACCACAATACTGTCAGCAGGCGAAAATCCGATATTATATATATCAGCATAGATATTAACGCTTTCTCCCTCCAGTACAGAATCTTTATCTATCGAAACCAATTTGAAATTCGTGGAAAGATCACAAGCGGGTTCATAACTTAAAGTCCACCCTGAAAGATATGGCGTATCAAGCCCATCATCATCAGAAAATTGCGCATTCAGTTTAAGTTTTGGATAATCATACGGATTAATACCGGATAAATCAAATTCAACATTACTCGATATATCCTTATATATAGTATCCCAGGTAAACATTTCTTTATTAAAAGCAATAACATTTAAGACTAATTCAGTCCCATTTCCCGATACATCTGCGACAGAAGAGAGAAATTTCCACCTTTTTGCATCATCTATTATCTTTGAAGTGATACTTCCATTCAAAAAAAGAGTTGAAATGCTGTCTTCTGCCACTGCTCTTCCTGTTCCTGCCTTTTTATGCTGTTCAGGGACACTCCCCGGAACCGCTCCTTTTCTTCCAATAATTGCATAAGAATCCTGAAAGCTGAGATTATCAATCAACATACTTCCTATAGATTTCAGTGCATCTTTCGCCGAATTTGTTAATCCGTTTGAACCATCCGATACTACTCCACACATAACAATTCTATTCTCTTCAGCACTATTTATGAAATCAGCCATTGCATCAGAATGTTCAGTAAACTGATGTGTATTAAAATGAACCGCCTTTTGCAACTGCCCTGTCTTTTCATCTATTACCGCAGTGTAAAAACCCTGATTATAAAATCTTATCGGTAATAATGTTGTATCATATTCTGCAACTTTTACAATATCCTTATCCACATAAAGCATGGCATAATCACCATCACTAAATCCCGCCGATTCAGAGCGCAAAAGTATATCCCGAGGAGCAAGGACTATATCACCATCAATTTTCAAATTATCGACTAAATTCTCTTCGAACATCTTTCCATTTTGAATCCATACAAACCCGGAATCTGATTCAAAATCAGAGTAAAAAATAGATTCTCCCCATCGGCTGTAATTCACACCATCAAAACTCCTCACCCTCCAGTAATAAATAGTTTTATCATAGTGAAGATCTACGATAACATCAGTAATAACCAATTTTTCTGGTACTGGATCTGATTTATAAAATGGTTCATAGAAATTTGCGGAGGTATCTACTTCAAACTCTAATGTTCTTATGGGTGAAACTTCCTGGGAATGACAAAAGGCTTCGAGTTTAACCTTTTCTGTATTGACCCGGCTGAAATTGGGGGGCTTTAACAAAGTAACACCGGAAGAAAACACGGTAATATCTCTTTCGGCTGTATTATTCTCTTCATTAACCTCGTCTATTAAATTCTCGGGATCAATCCTTACAATTATTCTGTGTTTGCCTTCTTTCTGATAAATTTCCCAGTTAACAGAAATTGTATCTTGAGTTCCTATTGGTTCAACTTCTATATTTTCTTTAATCGGGAAAATACCCTCACCCTCATATTCATCATATATTGAGACTTTCACAATGTCTGGTGTAAAAAGTCCATAATTATCAATTTTTATATCTATTGTAATCTGAAAATCCGTTTCATTAGGGAAATCATTACCGAATATAATATTGTCTGTTTTGACAACAAGGTCAGGTCTGTCTGGAAGAGCAAGACTTACACAAGGGTCACCTAAAAGTGTATATTGATTTACGAGATTTGTCGCCTCCTGTTTATATTTTTCCCCCATTTTCCCCCAGAGATTGATTTTAGCATCCGTAGCCAAAATTCCAAACATCCTTACAGAATCTATAAAAGCCCGTGTAAAGAGCCCTCTCTGAATAACATCATCCAGTTGAATATATCCCCATCCTGTTGTCCCAAAGTATTCGATTGCTCCCTTATCCCCGACTAAAAGATAATCTTCACCGAGCGATAATACATTAGGATTTGCAAATTTTCCCGTGTTGCAAGACATACTCACCATAAATGGATACTTCTTATAGTTATTCAAATCTGAAGGCCTTCCGAAATCAACATCGTAAGTCTGTGGTGCAGCATGTCCTGCTGAATTTACCCATAATACTCCTTCATCTATTATATTTATTATTTCATCGCGGTGGGTAAAATCTATTAAATCCGTTGTAGTTTTATTAATAACTATATTTTCCATCCCTGATGGCGGTGGCGATGTAATTTCATTTACAATATAATTTGAACTCGCCTGAAAGAGATCCTGTTCATGAGAATCTATACCACCATTTATTAACAATATCCTTTTATTCCAGAGATTAAATTCATACGATTCATAATCTAAAATTTTCTGAATATAATTTTCAGCCTGTTCTTCCGTGGCAGCAGGAATCCTCCCAAGATACATATCAGGTAAAATATCATCCTCCCCATCAAGAGAATCGAGAGATACAAACCAGTTATCACTTGCCGGAAAACCGTATGAAGGAACATAGTTTTCGTATTTGCTCGCATAGCCTTTCTTTTTATAATCCCAACTGGCATCCCCAAACATCACAAGAAATGACGGAACCACAGTCCAATTATTGTAAGCAAATTTGAGAAAATCCTTCACAGCATAAGGTGTTTCTATCCCATAATTAAACTCATTATAAATATCTTCCACATCAACAACCATAGTTTGAAAAGAATTCTTATTTATTCTATATTCCGAAAGTGAATTCGCAAATTCTTTAAACTTTTCATGAGTAATTATTAAGTAATCTGCCGAATTTGAAGGATTCTTAAGGTCTGCAAAAGAAAATTTCTTTACATCGGCTGGCAGTAAAAATCCATCTCCACATACTGCAAAATATACTCTTTCATCAACTGCAATAGTATCTTCAAATACCACATTGAACAGATTCCCTACCTGTTCTACCTGAAAATTTATTATCCTCTTTTGATTAGTTATATCAATAATTTCAACGTCATCACTTCCAAATCCATCAAGGAGATACCTTGTTCCGTTATTTTCTGGTGAAGAAAATTTAATCATATTATCAAAAGCAGAATATCTTCGAGGGTAATCAATTTCTATCCAGTCCATATAAACCATATCAATCTCCCCTCCTAAAATCTCATTCGTAATAGTAAAAACATTTTCCCCTTCTTTTATAATTCCCTTGTCAATATTGAATTCTGCAATATAATCCATCCTTCCATCAAATACAACATCTCCCACTTCGGCATCGTTTATTTTTATTTTAAGATGATGATTTTCTATTTCCACCATATCAGTAATTCCACGAAACTTTATTCTTGTTTTAAGACTATCACCTTGGTTAGTTAATCCATTTACATAGATATTAAAACTCCTGCTTCTCCCGGCTTCAAAACTTGTCCAATACCACCCTTCTCCCTGAACTTCGTCAGTAATTCGGATTTGTTCATCTGTATCCCCTCCACTGTATAAAATATCGAGTTCGTTATGCTGTTTTTCTATGAAGAAATTAGCCTCATTTCCATCTTTTAAAGAACCATCATAATCTTCAAATCGTTTTCCCTCTTCTCCACCCCAGCTCAACCAATAAACATTTTTGTCTGTATAAGGGTCAAAAAATTCAGTAATCCCCCATTTTCTCGTGCCGTAAAAAATTATATAATCCAATTCAGCGAAACTACTATCCGCTTCACCGCTGACATAAATAGGAATTTCATCTTCCCTATTGAATATTCTAATTGTCCGAGGATCAATCTCAGAAATATTTATTCCCATAGAAATAAGATAATCATAAGAAAGTTTATATAGACCATCCTCTTCCGTTTCAATTTTATACTTAAAATCTTCTAAAGAATAAATATCGTCAGGTTTTGCTTTTTTCTCAATTACAGAAGAGCCCTTAGAATTCCATTTAATAACATCATCATAATTAATCAGGTTCTTAAAAGTATCTTTAAAATATTTTATCGAAATTTCGTTTCTTTTTGGAATCTTCTCAAGTCTCGAATCTTCCGAGAATTTTATTAATAACTTTATATATCTATAAACCTTCAATACCTTTTGGGGGGGATTGTACTGCAGGGGGTGTATCTGGATAGCACATACCTTCTGCATTCGGATAAATCCCTCATCAGTGATTTCTGCAATTGTTCCAGGAAAATACTTATCGGACGAATATACCTGTTTGTCAAAAAAATAGTTATATTCAAATTCCCCGATATTATCAAACCTTTCAATTTCGGGGGCAGGGGGTATATCTTCATTCTCAACCGTAAAAAAATCGGCCTCAATTATTTCAACACTTGCTATTTTGTTATAAGGAACACCGAATTGCCATGATATAACAGGAAGTTCAGGTTCACCCGGATTTCCTATACTCAATTCACCGGGTATAATTATCTTTTTATAATTTTTATCGGCTATAGTAACATAATCAAATTTAAAATTTATTTCACTAATTGATACAATAATTTCGTTTTCAGAGGAATTTACTAATCTTATCTCTGCGGAAAATGAGGGAATTGTAAACAAAATAGAAAAAATTAAGATGTAAAATAAATAATTTTTTACAAAAGACATTTTTGGCTAATTTTTCTCATATAAAAAAAGTCACAATTGAATATGTGACCATGCGTTAATTCAGATTATAAATATTTCATTTATTCTATGCTTTGTTTAGCATAATATATATTTTTTTGGAAAAGTTAAAAAAATTAATGCATAATGTCAAATAAAAAAATGTTAATATTTTTTAAATTGACTAATATTATTTTAATGATTATATTTAGAGTTTTAAATTTTAGCATAATTAATAATCCGTTTTAAATAAAATTTTGAATATTTAAGATAAATATTTTGTATAAGAACAATTGTATTTTTAATTGCACTCATATAATAAAAAAATGGAGGATATTGTGATTAGAAAATTTATGATTAATATAATAATTTTCACCTTATTTCAATTTACTTTAACTAAAGGTAGTGAACCAAGGATTCTGACACTTGAAGAGAGTTTAAAAATTGCATTTGAAAGGAGTTACGATATAAAATATACGGAGCAGGAGTTGATTCGCGACCGGGAGAATGTAAAAGCAGCGAGGGCTGCACTCAAATCAAACGCAAATTTTAAATTTTACTCCCCATCTTTTAGAACGGAATACAGGGAGGTATATGACTGGGAGGAAGATGTCTTTATATATGAATACACCCAGAAGAACAGAATGATGAGTCAACTTGTAATTAACCAGCCAATCCCCACTAATGGCAATTTCTCTTTAAACTATGATTTTTTTCATGAAACGCAACTTGGTGACATCAGAAATTTTTCTAATTATTTATATCTTAAATTTGAACAGCCAATCTTTACGCCGAACGTTCTAAGTATGGGAATAAGAAGAGCAGAACTTGGGCTGGAAACAACAGAACTCGACTATAAAGATGAAAAACTGGAAATTGAATACGACATTACAAGTTCATACTTCCAGGTCTTCAGAACATCTACACAAGTTGATATATACGAAAAAAAAGTTGAACTACTTGAAGAATCTTATGATATAGCAGAAGATTTACAAAAAAGGGGACTGATTGAAGAGATGGAAATTCTTCAACTTGAAGTAGAATTAGCAAACAGCAGAGATGAACTTCTGGATAGAGAGGGAAGTTTTGAAAGTAGGACAAACTCTTTTAAACAAACTATTGGGCTGCCTCCATCTGAAGATATCAGGATTATTACTGATTTAACATATATTCCGGTAAATATCGATGATGAAATAAGAGAAAGAACAACAGCGATAGGAATTAAAAACAGCATGAGAATCAGAGAAAATGAAATTAGAAAAGAACAGGGAGCATTGCGTGTTATCGATATGGATAGACTGAGAGAATTTAAGGGAAGTATTGTAACTACTCTTGGATTTGACAAAAAGGATCCCTATTTTAAAGAGACATTAAGAAATCCTGACCAAACCAGGAGCATCACAATTGAACTATATTTACCTCTCTGGGACTGGGGAAGAAATAAAGCACAGGTCAGAAGCGCAGAAGCTTCACTAAGACGCTCAGAAATTTCTCTCGAAGAGAGTATATTAGATATAAAAAGAAGGTTAGAAGATGAATTAAGAGATATACAGGAAGCATCTAATCGTCTTGAAATCCTTGAAAGGAGCAAGGGTCTTGCTGAAAAAAGTTATTATCTCGGATTAGACAAATTCAAAAACAATGAAATTAGCAGTCAGGATTTAATATTATCTCTTGAGCAATTAATCCGTTCAAATGATGCTTTTCTGGATGCATTTATTGATTTTCAACTTGCTAAAGCACAATTAAAAAGAATGGTCAATGGTGGATAATCTACCCTGTAAAATTAGGGATATTTTCCCGATGAATATTAAATTTTTTAAAATTATATTTCAGAAAATGGATAAATTTATCAGATTAATCTCATTATTGTTTATAGTTATCCCTATTCTTTCAAATCAAAGCTTTGGATTTAATATTAGAACCCTAATCCTCGAAGAATGTATTAACATAGCATTAGAAAAAAGCCCTGAGATTATGTATTTAAAGTCTGACCTTGAAAGAGACCAACAGCGAGTAAAAGCAACAAGAGCAGGTCTTAAGTCCAATGCTTCTGCCAACTTTTATCTCCCTTCTCTCCATGATATGATTGATGAAATTTATGATAGCAGTGAGAAAATATTTAAATTTAAACATACAAGAAGAAATAGAATTTTATCCAATTTAAGAATAAATCAACCTATTCCAACAAATGGAAATTTCTCATTAAATCATATATTCTTTTATGAAACCCAACTTCATGGCGTTAGAAATTTCTCAAACCATTTTTATTTGGAATATGTCCAGCCAATATTTACACCAAATTTACTCAAAATGAACATAAGGAGAGCAGAACTTTCATTAAGAAGAACACAATTACAATATGAATCGAGAAGGCTGAATCTTATACATTCTATTACTTCAAACTTTTACGAGTTATATAAATCCACAGTTGAATACGAAATTCAGGCTGCTGAAACAAAACAAAGAGAAACAGCAGTAAAATCCGCAGAAGAAAAATTAAAATCGGGTGGAATCGATGAAATGGAATTGACCCAGCTTGAGGTTGCACTTTCCAACAGTAGAGCGGAACTCTTATCGAGAAAAAAAGAACTTGAGGAAAAAACAAATTGGTTTAAACAAATAATCGGATTATTCACAGAAGATGAAATCAGGATTAGTCCAGACCTTGACTTTACACCCGAAATAGTCGAACCGGAATCTGTGGTTAAAGAGGGTCTTAATAACAGTATAATCTTTAAAGAATATGAAATTAATCTTGAATCTTCAAGGCTGCGTGTTATCGATGCTCAACGAAGAAACGAATTTAAAGGAGATATAATTATTTCATTAGGTTTAGATAATAAAGACCCACTATTTTCTGAAAGTTTTTCGCACTTTGATAGGACAAACAGCATCATTCTTAATTTCAGTATGCCTTTGTGGGATTGGGGCAGAAATAAAGCACAAGTTGCATCCGCAACGGCTTCTCTAAGAAGAACAGTACTATCAGCAGAAGAAAACAGAAAAAGTGTCGAGCGGGAACTGCGCGAGGCTGTGAGAAAAATTAATGAGGCAACTAATAGACTGAATATTTTAAAAAGGAGTCAGCAAACTGCGCAAAAGAGTTACGACATGATTTTAGAAAAATTTAACATGGGCGAGATAAGTGCCCAAGACCTCGAGCGAGCACAGAGAAGACTTACAAGAACCAAATTATCACACATCGATGCTGTTGTCGATTATCAAATCGCAATGTCTGACCTTGAAAGGAGAAAAAGCGGCGGCTTTGGATTCGTGAGAATTCAAAGAGGAGGAGGAAGATAAACAAGCGTAGGCAGAGGAATGTTTCCAGGGAGTATGTTTTAAAATATTAACCTATTATTTTTTAAATTTACTTTTAAATTTCATTAATAAGCCTCAGGCTTATTAACCCCTAACTTCAGTTAGGGGTATATTAGATGATATTACATCATTATAAACCGTTTCAACGGTTTTTCATAAATTAATTGCTTCTCGACTGATAACACCTATAATGCAATTAACAATACTTTTCCAAACATCAAATTATGATTAAAATCCAGAATAACATTCGTTGCATTGGTATTGTCACAAAGACAAAAAATTAGTTATCTGAAACATTCATTGTAGGGGCGAACGG
>JAUWXV010000069.1 GCA_030616165.1 bacterium
GTTCAAGTACTACCGAATTTAGGCAAGTTTGGGATTTAGAAGAATAAACAAAGCCATGTCGCTGCCTCCTGAAAATGCTATTGTAATAAATTCTTTTACACTCATTATACTCGTTAAGGATTATTTTTTGCATTTTAGATATTCAGGGTATAATGGAATTTTGGATTAATTAAACAATTTTATATTAAAGGAATAGAAATATAATAAAGAAAACTTATACTACTCAAGAAGCAGCAAACCATTGATTTGAGAATGTTAAAAAATGAACATGACTGATGAAAAAGCAGGATGGTTTTAAAATGGAAAATGATAATTTAAAAGGTATAAAAACTACTGAATACTCAAAGGGAACAAAAATAATTATTTTAAATGATATTGATAAGGAAGAAAAAAATGAATAATAAAAATGTATTAGTAGTGGATGACAAAGAGTCAATAAGTCTGATGATGCAGGAAATGATTACAAGAAAATTCAGTAATATTACTGTCGAATGTGCTTTAAATAGTAAAGAAGCAGTCGGAAAGATTATATCTGGCAATTATGATTTAGTTTTTTTGGATATTAAATTAGGTGAGATGATCATGAATGGGATTGAGATTTTGGAATTTATAAAAGGAATCAAATCAGAGCAGAAAGTGTGTATGATTACTGGTTATGAGGTTGGTGAGGAAAAAAGAAAAATAGTGGAAGATAAAGCTGTTGGTCTTTTGCATAAACCATTTAAATCAGATGAACTTTTTAAGATAATTGAGGATTATGTTTTAATTTGATATTTTAAAGAGAAATTGGTGTCCGCCCTGAAATAATTGTATTATTAAAATGTATGATAAAAAATTGGAAAATTTACTTCATTTTTTGTGGGAAAAAAGTGTCAAAATTCCCATTCTTCCCATATATGCGAGTTTTTGGGAATTTTGTGCCAGGGGTTAATTTATTTATATTCAAGGGTTAAAGGTAATATTTATTCGAAAAAAAGGGCATTTTTCATTTAAAAATTATTAGCGTTGGTGTATATTATAATATTTTCAATTTTTGTTATATAATAATATAACAAATTAATGATGAAAAGTCAAGGAAAATTTTAAGATTTACGATTTACGAATGACGATTTACGAATTTATAAGATTAACCGCAGATTCGAAGGGCAAGGACGCAGAGGGACTTAGAGAAAATCGAGATATTTATTAATACATTTTAGATTTACTGTAGGGGCAGAACATTGTTCTGCCCTTGTTTATTTTTCCTGATGGATTTATCATTTAAAAAAAATCTTTCTCCATTATTGGATATCTTATTTTTGATGGAAACCAATAAGAAATATTATTGTTTTTCAAATATCTTTCTTTTTCATATTTTGTCTCTAGAAATTTTGTTTTTCTCATTATTCTATCTTTAAATATTTTATGTTCAAAATCTTTAGAATAAAATGGAAAACCATGTCTAACACATATATTTTGCTCTCTAATGTTTTTTCTATATTGTTTAACAAGAGCATCAGTCCATTTTTTATGAATGTAATAATCATCTGATGTTTGACCAATTATTCGAGGATCATAATTATCAAATAGATGGTCTAGGGATCTAAATCTACAATCAGCAATTTGCACTTTCCATTTCCAGCATTTTATTCTCTTTTCTTCCATTTCGTCAAATGGTATATTACAATTATAGAGTACAAAAATATAAATTTCTTTTGATGAATAGCCTGCCTTTTTAAGAATATCAATCTGATTTTTAATTTTTGGATATTTATCATATATCCCATCCCAAGCAATGCGAGGATATCTAAAACCAGCTTTTTTTAACATAATTGCTAAATGTGGTTTTCTCATAAGAATTCTACCATCGAAACCTGATTGACTTTCACACCAAAATATTTTTCGATCTTTTTTCAGATTAATAAGCTCTTCTATAACGTTTTCAATGTAAGGATTCATAAGGAAATTATTATCATAAAAAACTAATTTCTTATATGTAATTTTATCTTTGATACTCTTTTCGTATAAAAATTCAGGTTCAATTTTCCAAGTTCCACAAAATGAACATTTTCGTTTACAGCCTCTGGAAGTATGGATTATTTGATAATCTATTGGATGAGGATTTGAATTTTTTAATAAATCATATGCAGGTTTAAGATTCTCCGCTTCTGGAATTACACCTTGATAAACTTCATCACATCCAGTAAATTGTTTGACTTTCTTTTTTGGTAATAAAGAAGCGAAAATACCCCCAACTATTATTTTTGCTTTTGGAAATATGTTTTTATAGTACTTAACTGTATCTCTTACATGTTCTGCCCAATAAGTAAATAAAGATGTTATCCAAACTTCGTTTGGATTAAATCTTTTTATATTTCGTAATTCCCTCGGATTATTTGGCAATCCCCTAATAAGTTTTATTTTCTCTCCTTTTTCTCTTAAATAAGAAGCTATTTTTAGTAGCCCGATTGGAAGAAAATTTTTATGGTTTTTACTTTTTTGAGGAATTGGAAAATCAGGTTCAATTAATAGGATGTTTTTCATTATTTTTACTTAAAACTTATTTTATTATATATTTCATGTAATTCTTTTTCTAATTGCTTATCAAATGAACCAAGCGGAGCCGATTCTATTTTATCAAATAGTAATCTAATTCCTGCATGAGCATATTCCTCTGCTATTTTGAATACTTCAGATTTATCAGTTAAAATATCTACCGAATTAGTTTTATTTATTGCTATACTGTTTAGTAAAGCTTCATCTTCAGGTTGTAAATTTTTTATTAGAACAAATCCATCTTTATTTTTTAATGGTTGGTCAATATTATTTTTGAATCCAATTGCCATTGAAAAAAGAAATTGTTCTTTTCTTGTTCTATTTCCACCTTTGAATCTGAGAATTTCTTCATGGTCAAGTTTATCATATAGTATTCTATCTTTTTTATCTATATATATTCTATCTGGTATTTCTAACATTTTATATTACCTCTAATTTTACTTCATTTTCATCAGATGATAATTTAAAAAGATATTTGCTATTTCCTCTTATATCTAAAGATTTACGTATTTCTTTGGAATATTCTGCTGGAGTGAATAATAAGATTATTTGTTTATTGTTACTAACTTCAGAAAAAATATTTCCTAAATTTTCTCTACTTTCATCAGAAACTCTTGCAACAGGAGTATCTATTAAAATAGGTGCATCAAAACCAGAAATTTTATGAAGTGCTATTGTAAAAGATAAAGCTAAAAGTTCTCTTTCAGCTGCGCTTATTGAACCTAAACAGGAATATCCCATTGAATGAATTAGATCAATATCGTAATCATCAGAAATGTTAATATCGTGAAAAGTCTCTTTTTTCCATATAAGTTGGAAAAATAGCTTCTTTGTCTCTGATTCTATTTTTTCTTTGGTTTTTTTCATTATGAATTCTTTTGTTTTTCTAACAACATACAGTGATCTCTCACAAAAACTAATTTTTTTTATCAACTCTTTTGATCTTTTTTCTCTAGTAATTTCATCAGTGAATCTCTTATGTAGAGCATCAATATCCTTCTGCAGATTCTTTTTCTTCTCTTCTAATACTCCTAAACTTCGATGATTTTTTCCAGATTGTTCTTCAAAACTTTTCTTTTGATTATACAACTCTTTTATTTTTTCAGGTGCGTAACCAATTTGATTTTTCTCTATTAGACCTTTCCTCTTTTCCATTTTTTCTAACTCTTTTTCATAGTATGTAATATCGTCATTGAGAGTTTTCATTTTTTCTTTAAATTGCTTAATTTTATCCCTGTAAATAAGTAGTGGGTTTTCCATATTAGTGAGCTGAAGAGAAATATCTGACGATAATTTAATCTCTTGTAACAATTCTTTTACTCGACTTTCTGATTTAGTGTTCAAAGGGGTTCCACAGATATTACAAACTTTGTCTTTCAGAATATTTTCTAATAAAATAGGATGAGCTATAGGAGGGATCTCTTTATTTTTCTTTTTTTTCCTAATTATTTCTATAGATTTTTCAATGACTGGCCAAAGCCTTAAAATTATTGCAAATTCAAATAGTAAGTTCTGCTTATCTTTAATCTTTCTCTTTCTTAGTTCTTTGTTGTGGTTTATGCTTGTTTTTAATTTTAATATTTCTTTATTACCTTCTTCTAAATCTGGAGTTCCCTTTAATTTACTATCAATCTTTCTTAATCCTTCATTTGCTGTTTTAATTTGAATTCTGCAATTTTCTATTTGTTTATCAACATTTTCAAGTTGTTCATTAGCACTCTCTAACTTATATCTAGTTTCTTCTATTTCAGGATTTAACTTCCCTGCTTCTCTTCTAAACTCCTTTAAAATATCTTCTAACCTTGGTTCTATTTTATTCTCTATTAATTCAATCTGAGATATCACAATAATTGCATGTCGTATATTCTGTGCAGTGGCTTCTCTGAAATAATTGTCTAGTCTTTCACCATCAAAAAAGAAGAATTCCCTTATCCCCCTTGGAACAATGCGCTCTACATAAGAAATAGCATCATCCGCATTTAACAATTCTGTATTACCTTTGTCATCAGTAACTTTAGCTTCAAATTCAGTAAGTTGGTGCGAAGGCTCTTTTTCACTTTTGTGAATTGTATAAACAGCTCTTCTAGAAAATATAATATATTTTTTATTTTCCGCGCTAAATTGGACTTCAATCATTAGTTCTATATCATCTCCATCTTCTGCTTTTTTAATAGAGTTAAGATTT
This sequence comes from bacterium, assembly GCA_030616165.1. GTDB lineage: Bacteria > SM23-31 > SM23-31 > JAUVVT01 > JAUVVT01 > JAUWXV01. Next base: position 4,721 of record JAUWXV010000069.1, read on the forward strand.
AAAATGGGCAATTGTTTTGAAGTTTTAGATAAATGTGGTTCTTCATTATAAAGGCACCAATTAATAGCATTTAAGAGATTCGTTTTGCCAGTACCATTTCTACCTATAGCAAAATGTAAATCATTATCGTACTTTCTATTGAATGTAATTTCTAATTCTTTAAATTGACGATAATTTTGTAATTTTATATTTTCAATTCTCATCGTCATCACTCCATTTCTCTAAATATTCTTTTATTTTTTGTTTATAAGTTTCCTTCCAATGCCAATGACCTGAATATTCAGCTTCCTTATAAATGATGTCAATTAAAAAATTTTCTATCTTCTTATCATTTTTACAGATTTCTTTTATACATTTTAATATTTGCTCATTTATTCCTCCTTTACTCATTTTTTCCCTCCAAGTATTTATTTTTAATTTCAAAAATTAATTTTAAAGCTTCAGCACCATTGTTGGCTATTTTGGCGATTTCCATGTATCTTTCTACTTCTCTATTGAATATTCTCCATTCTATATTTATGAATTCAGGTGGTAATTTATTGAATGATGGAACTATAATAATATCATAAATAATTGCTTCCTTTTTATCTTTATATATTCTAATAACCCGTCCAATGCGCTGTATATATTCTCTGGGGTTACCACTGCTTGCCATTAGTATTGTATTCCTTGCTGGGGGAATATCTACTCCTTCATCTAAACATTTCATTGCAACTAAAATTTGGTACTTTCTTTCTGCAAATTTTTGCAAAATAAAATCTCTTTGTGAAAGACCATTATACTTTTTGTGTGGTTTTATACCTTCTTTCATAGTAAAACGATGAGCAATTAGTCTCCGTTTATTAATGATATACATTATTTCATCGATTTGCTGATGGCTACAATAAATTAATGTAAAATTAATAGGTGATTCCATTTCATTCAATATTTCTTCTAATATTTCATATTTTTTCGCGGCATTCTTTATAATATCTGCTCTTTTAAAAAGCAAATTTTCCAAGAATTTGTCTTTTTCTTCATCATTTCTTATGTTATTAAATTTCACAGCAATTGCTCTTGTTTTATTAACATATTCTTCTAATTCTTCAGAAGTTAAAGACACAAATTTTGGCAAATAACGATAAGGAGTAAGGTAGCTTTCACCAGTATCAGGATTTTCTGCATTAAGTGCTTTTTCTAATCCAAACTCATAGACAGTATTCCCAAAATAATTATAAATCTTATGAGTTCCAACATCATCAAACCATCGTTTTGGAGTAGCACTTAGCCCTAATCTAAGATTATAATCATCTATAAGTCCCATTTTTCTTTTCTCTGCACCCAATCCGTGAACTTCGTCAGCAATTAAAAAAATGTCAGAATTACTTTTATTGTTTTGGATGATTTTTTTAAAATCTTTTGAGAAAAACGTATCATGGGTTGTTAATATCAAAATTTTATTTTTATATCCCATAGAATTGTCTATCAATGAATCTGTCAAATTGTTTTTCCAATAAGGATTAGAACTATCAGCTATAATTAAGCTTTCATAATTAATACCAAATTTATTAATCTCTCTTTTCCATTGTTGCACTAAATGACTCTTTGGACAAGTAATAATGACTAAGAACTTTTGAGTAAATTTATTTATTTCATTTATACATCCTAAAGCTGCATAAGTCTTTCCTGTGCCTGTAGCCATTTCAAAGAATACTTTCATACCATTTTTTAGCCAAAATTTAATAGCATCTTTTTGGTGTTGCCAAAGTTTTAATTCTTTTCTTCTTTTAATTTTATTATACAATTTTTGTATGTTAATTTCTCCAATATCTAATGGTGCAATTTCAATAAATTTCCTTTCAACTGCTTTTGGAATTTCGATAACTTTTACTCGTAAGGATTGATTATTCCAAAATCTATTAAATTTTGAAGTATCTGCAAGTACATAATCTTCCTCTGAGTTTTCCCAACTTCGAAATACTTTAAATTCCTCTATATTACCTAACCATCCTGCTGCGGTTTCGTTTACTGAACCACTAAAAGTGAGGATATTGTTATTTTCATCTCTTAGTATTCCCACTTTTTGATGAAACAATCCTGATTTATCTATATCATCAATACTTAGAATTTTATCTTCAATGCTAAATGCTATCGCAACCTTAATTTCTAATTTCTTATTTGCAATCATCCATCCTAAGGCATATACATGGTCTCTAATAATTTCATTTTCAAATTTTTCCAATTCATCTAGCATATTTTTTTCAATATATTTTTCAGGTTCTTCATTTGAATTAATTATGATTTCAATATCTCTTTTTGACAATTTAGGCGAAACAATTAATTTCATTGTTCCATTATTTTTAATAAGACCATAAATTCCTTTTGCAGCTACTGCCAAACTTGTTGATGAAAAAAACCCAGCTAATCTTTTATATTCAATAGAAGTTTCTAATGTAGGAATATAGAAGTCGTTTAAAATGTCATCTTCATCAGAAGAATAAGATTTTTTTAAAGAAATATCTTTAAAGCTCATTTAAAAAATATTATAATAGTTCATATTATTGATAATTTTATTTAATATAAATAACATATTTACTAGATTTTTAGGTTTTAAAACCGTTTTTAATTTTACAGTATATTCAAAGATTTGCAATTAACGAAATGATTAAAAAAATATTCAGTTCCAGATGAGCAAGAACTATTTAATGCAGGATAGATGCAAGATTTATAAAAATTTCATTTTCATTCTAAAAGAATTATTAAATCAAATTCGGTTTAATGAAAGACATTAATATTATCTAAAATCTCATCACTTATAAGCAAAATGTCAAAAGAATTATTATTTTTTTTAAAAAAGTAAATAAGAAGTACGATGTAAGAATGAAAAATGGAACCACAGACCCACAGGGCAAGGGGCACAGAGGGCAAGAAGCAGGAATATTAAGCCCAAATGTCAAAGCTCAAATGACAAATCAAATCCAAATGACTAAATGACAAATAAGAGAAATTTGGGAATGGGGATTGAACCGCGGAGGCGAAGGGCAGGTATTCAGGGATGAGACGGATTATGTAAATTTGGGGATACAATACTTATTTATTTTTATTTAAATTTTTTAAATATATAAATAAAATGATTTATTTTAAAACAATTTACTTAATTATTCATTCTATTCAACCCTCTTTGCAGTGAAGATATAGTCAAGTTCATGTACGATCATTTCAATCGCTCTTTCTTTTTCTACCGTAAATTTTGCGCTTAAGCCATGGATTCCCTTACAATTGAATTCATTCTCTTTATAGGGTTCAAGTTCAATTATTGGCTTACCTGTCAGTTTAGCGATTAAAACACCATCATTTCTTAATTCGACCTTTATAATCATTTCCCCAATTTTATATTCTCCTGTGAACTGCTCAAGGTACATTGGGTCCGATAACTTTTCAGATGGCTTCCTGGAAAATACTATATCATCGACCATCGGCTCGAGTTGAATAGCGAACTTTTCAATATCCCCATTCTTGTTAGAAGAAAATGATATCTCGTAATCGCCAAATCCAAATACTTTAGTATTTTTGAATACATCGTAATGCCAGTGTTCCAGAGTAAAATCAAACGATTTGAACTTTCCTGATAATGAATCCCCACTGAATTCTATAGCAATAATTCCATATGCTGGATGCTCGTATTGACCAACATATTCCTTCAATTGATGAGATGGTTTTGTGCCTTCCACACGCTCTTCTTTTTTCTTCTTCTCCTCTGTTTCTTTGGCTTTCTCCTGAGCCTCTTTCATTTTGGCATATCTGTCGATTGGTTCCAAATCCAACAGCAGGTCAATGGCATAGGTTGAAGCAAATGATGATATTGAACTTCTTCCATTATTGACTACAAATACTCCTATACTATCAAACGGCATAAATGAAGTGGAAGTGGTAAATCCGTCAATTCCTCCTCCATGTCTGACTAACTTATGACCTCTGTACATCAAAATCATCCATCCAAGACCATAGTTATTGTGAGACTGTTCATTCAATTCCATGGGTGATGAGATATGCATATAAGGAGTGTGCATACTCTGGATTTCAGATTCGGAAATTAACCGCGTCTCTCCTGCTTTTCCTTTATTAAAATGAAACTGTATCCATTTCAACATGTCATCAACACAGGAATTTATTGACCCTGCGGGACCAATTTCATCAAGGTTTCTAAATGGAATTCTCTTGACCTCTTCGTCTTTTATTAAATATGGAAGTGCAAAGTCATCTGATTTTTTGGAAACTTCAACGGAAAAATTACTGTTTGTCATAAACAGTGGTTTGAAAATCCGCTCTTTGACAAACTCCTCCCAGGTGCTTTTTGTCACCTGACCTACAAGATAACCTGCAGTCATAAACATTAAATTATTATACTGATATCTCTCCCGAAAACCTGCGCTTAAATCAAGATATCGCAGACGGTCAAACATCTCTTTTCGTGTAAAATATGAGCCGTACCATAAACCATCATGTCGGGGAAGTCCGGAACGATGAGTAACAAGGTCACGGACGGTTATATTCCTTGTAATATACTCATCTTTCAATTGAAATGATGGTAAATATGTGCGGACAGGCTTATTCCATCCTACTTTGCCTTCATCAACCAGCATACCAATTGCCGCGGTCGTAAATGCTTTGGTGCATGAAGCGATTACAAAAAGCGTTTTCGTGGTAACAGGAAGTTTTTCTTCTAAATTCCGATACCCGAATCCTTCTGCGAAGATTACTTCACCATTTTTAATAATTCCCATGGCAAGACCAGGGACTTTCGCATCTTTCATGATTGAATCGACGTATTCGCGCAATTTGTTCAGCTTTTCTTCAAGATTTTCGTCTGGCGCAGGAGATTCTAATAAATTATTAGTGGTTTCAAGACTTGATGTTTTAAGATATGCTGTTTGCGGTGGATACGCATCTTGTGAAATTGATTTGTTAAACATTGTCTGTGCAACCGCTAAAGGCATGATTCCAATTACCAACAGTAAAAGAATCATGAATACTCGAAAAATGGAACCTGATATTTTACTTCTCATAATCCCTCCCAAAATTTTAAGATTAACAGACTATATAAATTTAATATTTATTTTTTTTTATTTTCTAATTTTCTTCCCCGTTTTTTTGGTGAAAGCATGCGTCAAATACTCTTGCCAATCCTGCCATGCGAAAATGTATGATTATCTAACTATATTGTAAATAAATAAGTATTGTGTCCCTGAGATACAGTTACTCAAATTCCTATTTCCTACTATCAAATCCGAAATAAATAGCTTGCTTTGAAGAAAAAGCTGCGTTTTGTATTGAACATATAACCTTGTTTATACTGCCATTGGTTGTTTAACCATCTTCTATTTTCATAGAGAGCGCCGTATCCTACGTGAAGTACGGTGCCAGGTATGAACGTGAACGAAGATAGAAAGTCTGTGAGCATCCTTTTCTGGTAGCTGTTATACTGAATAATACTCCTGATGAAGAAATATTTGTTAAATTGATATGTAGTTCGGGAGTTTATTATGTTAATATCATAGATTTTTTCATTATCTTTGTAGAAATCAATGTAAGAAAATCGAAAAGATTGGTTAAGTTTTGTATTAGGCTGAAGTGTGAATGAAAATCCGCCTCCATGACTATTCCCTTTGTAGGGCGGATCAGCATCGTAGTTTATACTTCCACCTTTGCGGAGTGCTATACCCAATCTCAGCCACTTGGTTATCTGAACTCCACTTTGAAAAAAAAGTTCAGTCATATCGAAGGTTTGATTTTTCCAGCTCTCACTGCTTCTAATATATTCAATATTTACATAACCCTGTTTTGTAAAATTGAACTTTAGTTCAAAAACTAAACCTCTGTCATCCATATTGGTATTGAGGTCATGAACATATTGATATGCAACACGAGGAGTGATTCGCTTAAGCCACGGGACTTTTTGGGGGCTGGGGTAGAAATTTGTATTAATACCTCCAGTTATATCATTAATGCCTGTGCGTCTCATAAAGGCAGAATCCATTCTGAAATCTTTACCGATGTGGTCAAAAAGAAAAACGATAAATAAGGGTTTTGTATCATATATATACCCAAAGTTTAAGTAATAACTGCTTGTGGAGGATTCTTCTTCGGATTCCCTGGAAACAGACTGTATAAATGATGTTGAAATCCGTTGATTTTTAAGAAATCTGTAACCGAAATCTGCTCCTGCAGTTCGGTTGTATCCGCCGGCAAATTCCCGCCCGCTGTAAAGTCCTCCTATAAAATTTTCCTGACCGAGACTGTGTTTTCCTCTTGCTACTGTGAAGTACGCATTTTTCCCTTCATTGGGATTGGTGTCTTCTTCCCATACTCGGCCTGGCGATTTATCTCCAGCGGAAAGGACGCCAAAGGAAGTTTTACCTGCTGTTCCTGTCAATTTTAATCCCCAGAGAGGGTTAACAATCCTTCGTGTATGGACGGCAGTGCTGAAATAGTCAGACATAGTGGAAAAATTAAAAATATCTGTACCTTCCATAAAGAAGGGACGTTTTTCGCTGTAAAATACAGGGTATCGCTGGTTAACTTCAACTTGAAAGGCATCGCTTTCCACTTGGCTAAAATCAGGATTTACAGACAATTCTGATGTTATAGCAGAGGTAATTCCGCACTTTAATCCAATTCCAATATCTTTAAATGAATCTCCTTTGTCCCATTTTTGGGGCTCGATTCTTTCAGAGTTGCTGCCAAAGGTCAAACTTGGAAGCATCTCCAGTTTGAGAGGTGAATCGAGGTTTTTATAGATTACGTCTGTATGGATATTAAATATACCAATTCCCGGTTTTAATTCGGGCCAAGAGCCTTTCAAACTCAGTCGGTTGATTTTTCTCCAGAAGAGTATGCCCATTTTAACTTCATTACCGCTTTTAAAACTGATGCTTTTCAGAGGGATTTTTATTTCAGCATCGTATCCTTCGTTAGTTATTCTGTCGGCGCTTTCCCAGATAAAGTCTGGTGATATATTCTCACCGCCGACAGCAGAATTTAAAATGTCTCCTTGAATACCATTCGGATTAACAAAAAAATCATAAGCACTCTGTTTGTTTCCTAATGCATCGAGAGAAAATCCAATCCAATCATCATTAAAGATATTATCTCTTTTTGTGATAGATGTTTTGATTTTATTCGGCTCTGTATCTAAGCATTTGAAGGCAAAATAGAGATTTTTGCTGTCGTAAGCCATCCAGATTAAAGTCTTTTGCGGAAGAATATCACCATAAGTTGGATTATAGGTTATAAAATCTTTTTCCATAGCTGCGTTTTTCCAGATTGCATCATCCAGGATGCCATCGATTTCAGGAGGTGAAGAAGCCATCGGGGGATGCAAAATTTCGCCTTTTTCCTTTATGGTCTTTGCGGAAATAATGGTCGGCACTGAAACCATAAATATAATGAATTCAATTATTACAGTTAGGGCAAATAATTTTTTCACCATCTCTATTCTTTCTATTTTTAATAATTTTATTTCATTTTCGTTTAATAAGACATATCAAACTAAAAAAATCTTTCAAAAAACATAAAATTTATATAATTTATTTGTTAAAAAGTAATTTGATAAAAATCAGTATAAACTATGTTAGATTTGTGACATTTTGGGTGGCGGTTGCTGGTGATTTCTGTTGAATAGTTATTGATACGATAAAAAAGATTCCTTTTTTATAAGTGCAAAAGAAATCTTTTACGGAGGTGAAAAAAAATGGAAAAATTAAAATTAATTCCGCAAACAAAATTTGAGAATAATAAAGAACCGGTGATGATACAGTATTTAGATGCAGAATGTATTGGGAAAACTTTGAATGATTTAATAAAAAGTATAGAAAAATTAAAAGATAAGATAAATGAAATTGAGGATAGAATAGAAAGACACATTCATACTTACGATGACTTAGCGCATAAGATATAGACTTTTTCAAAAAATTTAAATAGTAAAGTGAAATTCAGGGACAGAATACTTATTTGTTTTTATTTTTTGGTTTTCTTCCCCGTTTTTTTGGTGAGGGCATGCGTGAAAAGAAAGAATTAGGAGTTAGGAATTAAGAGTTACGTTAGCTTAGCGAGGAAGAACAGTTTCGACAGTGTGATTTTGCTCTAAATGGAGGGCGATTCGTGAATCGCCCCTACAACATAAAATGAAAAACTATTATTTTAAAGAGGGCGAACCCTCCATAGGCGGGCAAGCACAGGGGTTCGCCCCTACAATCGTGCTATGCGAAAGTGTATAATTTTATATACATATTATCAAGAAATAGGTATTGTGTTCCTGAATTCCGCATAACATTTCCACAGGACTTTTAAAGCATTTAGAACGGCTTTCTGCTGAAAATCCCAGAGGATTTTATTACTTGAAAAGTAATCCAGATCAAATGAATTCCAATTAGACGGCAAATCCTCAAATCTTAAATCTTTAATTATATCCTGCAAAAATACCCTAATCATTGTTTTTTAGTTTCCTCATCTATTATTTCTTTAATTTTTGAGATAACATTTGGAAGCTCATTTTTAACTTGCCACACAATATCGTAATTAATCCCGAAGTAATGATGTATGACCTTATCTCTTAATCCTGCAAATTTTCTCCATGGGATTTGTGGATATTTCTTCTTTACATAAGCTGATATATTTTTTGCTGCTTCTCAAATAATTTCAAGATTACGAATAACAGCATCTTGAGTTTTTCTGTCTTGGGAAAAGTCATCAAAGCTTAATCCTTGAGTGTATAGAGTTATTAACTCTATAGCCTCAACAATATCACCAAGATAATCAACATTTCTTCTTTTAGGCATATATCAAACTCTTTTCAATATTTTCAGCGATATGTTTATACCTTGGATTTTTAAAACAATCAAAAGTAGCAATATCAACTTTTTTACCCAATAAATCCTCAAGATGGTATGCAAGTTCCATAAAATCGAGACCTAATGGCTTTTTAAGTTCAACTAAAATATCTACATCGCTTCTTTTTCTCTGCAAGCCTTTGGTGAAAGAGCCAAAAATGGCAATTTTTTCCACCCCGTATTTTTCACTTAAATAAGGATGTTCTTTCTTAAGAATCTCAATGATTTTTTTCTTTGTAAGAATCTTCATTTCTTACCACTATATTAAATCTTTTATAAGTTTATAATCTAAATCTTTCAAGTTGATTTTCTCTCCATCATCTAACTCGACATAATCAGGAGTAATGCGTTTTATCCATTTTCCAAGAAGATTAGAGAGGGTTTCAGGAATATCTATTTTCGTATAAAGTTTTGATAAATCCAGATTCTTCTTCTACTTTTGCCCCTACAAAAATGTCTTTGAGAGCATTGTAGAACTTTTGTTCTTTAGTCATTTCTTACCTATTCTATAAAAAATAGTTTACAAATTTCATATTTTTTAAATTTAATTACTTATTAAGGCAATGTCAAAAGAATTTTAATTTTTTTTTAAAAAGTGAACAAGTTGAATAAAATTAACCGCAGACCCACAGGGCAGGGGTGCGGAGGGCAAGATCCTGAAACAAGTTCAGGATGACAATTTTGTTTTTAATGATGATTATTTTATTTTAACCGCAGACTCGATAGGCAAGGGGCATAGACCCGAAGGGCAGGGAGGAAATATTTTGTATGGATTCCCCCGAGTACTCGGGGGAATGACAAGGGGGATTTAGGATTTACGAATGACGATTTAAGAATGAAGAATGGAACCACAGAGAACACAGACCCAAAGGGCAAGGGGGGATTATATGGATGAAAACCGTTGAACTGGTTTGAATTTTCAAGGTTATGGTTTTTGCCCCTCACTGAAGTGAGGGGTTAATAAGCCTGAGGCTTATTAATGAAATTTAGAGAATTAACCGCTGATTTGAAGGGCAAGTTTTCACGGATTACACAGTCATACAAAGATAATTAAATTGTGACAGACAAGAATGTCTATCCCACCATTTTTATTAAAAGGATGGGAAAAAAGGAAATGAGGAAAATGGAAAATGGAAAATGGAAAATTAAAAATGGAAAATGAAACCACAGAGAGCACAGATCCAAAGGGCAAGGATACAGACCCGAAGGGCAAAGAAGGGATATATTTTGTATGGATTCCCGCGTGCGCGGGAATGACAAAAGAGGGGGTGGGAATGACAAGGGGGATAAGGAATGGATGATTAAATGGAAAATGGAAAATGGAAAATTAAAAATGGAAAATGAAACCACAGAGAGCACAGACCCGAAGGGCAAGCCCGAAGGGAAAAGAGGAAAATG
>JAUWXV010000232.1 GCA_030616165.1 bacterium
CTTTGCCGTAGTTATTATCTTCTTCGTAGAATAGAAGGTCTTTTTTCTTGATAATATTATTATCTTCATCGAATTTTTCCTTTTTATAAAACTTAAAACCATAAATAAATTATTAACAGAATATTGGGAAATTTTAAAATCGAAACTTTTTTAGAGTCACCAAGTTTTGAAGCCAAAATAAAATTCTTAATGAAAAATAAAAATTTAGAAAATTTACGTTATTAAACTACTGCCATTATTTTACATAAAAATAATTAAAATAATATAAAACAATACAAGTAAAAATTAAAGAAAAATAAATAATAGCGATATTATAGATTAGGAATAAAATTTTTATCAAAAGATTTTAAAATTTCTATAATTATAAAAAATACTAAAGTTTAACTGAAATTTGCCGACTATATTGATAACAATAACTATAAGTTAAGAAGAAAATATTTAAAGGATAAATAAAACAAGGAGGTTTTAAAATGGCTATTGGAGATTCCACCCGCATCAATACCAATATTGCTGCTTTTAATGCTTTAAATGCCTTAAAAAATATAAATCGAGGCTTAGAAAAGAGTCAGCTCAAACTTGCCACAGGTCTGAGGATAAATGAAGTATCCGATGACCCTGCTGGTTTTGTAATTTCCAAACGATTATATGCCAGATCAAGGGGTTTATCAACAGCGCTGGATAATGTCGGAACTGCAAAAAATGTCCTTGCTATTGCAGAAGGGGGACTTATAAACATTAGCAACATACTTGTCACCATGAAGGAGAAAATCACCCAAGCGGCGAGTGACACTTTAGGTTCAGCAGAGAGAAACGCCATTAAAACAGAACTTGACCAACTCACTGCAGAAATCAATAATATTGTAGATGAAACCACTTTCAACAATATAAGTCTAATAGATGGAAATTATAGAAATAAGTCAATACAGACTGGTGAAGATACAACAAATACATTAGAGATAAACATTGTGAGACAAGGAACAACTTCAAGCGGTTTCAAAGCTGCCGATTTAGAAGTCGATACTCCGAACGTTTCTTCGCTGGTATTTACAGCAGCGGGTTCAAGCATGGCATTATCAAGAATTGATAGTGCAATAGAAGTCATCTCCGATGCACTACAAAATATTGGTGCTTATATTTCGAGGATGACGGTTAAAGAATCTACTCTTTCCATTGCTATCATCAACACTGAAGGAACAAGAAGCAGAATTATGGATGCCGATATTGCAAGAGAACAGTTAGAATCTACAAAATTGCAGATACTCCAGCAGACAGCCACCGCCCAGTTAGCGCAGGCTAATATTACTCCCCAGAATATTCTTGCTCTATTCACATAACATAAATAACTAAATAATTATAAAATAAGAAAATAAAGGAGGTTACCAATAGCATAATAACCACCTCCAGAAAAAGCAGCATCAATTTTGATGCTGCTTTTTCTTATATAGTAAAAATTTTAGCTATCAATAACTCTTTTATATCATAATTTCAATTGACAATAACTTATTATTTATAAAATTATCATTAATATTATCAAATTCCAAATTAATGATAGTTATTAAAATCATTCCACTCATTCTCAAAATTTGACAAAAATTAAAAGAAGGAATATTTTTTATTATTCTTTTTATAATTTTCAAATAGTCCAAAAATTTTGTATATTACAAATATATTAATAAAAACATTAAAACTTATAAAAATCGGTGAAAATTATGCCTACCAAGTATATCTCTGAAGAATCCTGGAGAGTATTTAGAATATTATCAGAGTTTATTGATGGAATTGAGGACCTCTCAAATATTGGACCAGCAGTAACAATATTTGGTTCTGCAAGAACTAAAAAGAACTATAATATTGCAATGGAATTAGCAGAAATGCTATCAAAAGAAGGTTTTGCAATAATTACAGGAGCCGGCGGAGGCATTATGGAGGCTGCTAACAGAGGAGCATATATCGCAGGAGGGGAATCCATTGGGCTTAATATAGATCTTCCCACCGAACAAAAACCCAATAAATACACAACCAAACTTTTAAATTTCAGATATTTTTTTGTCAGGAAGGTAATGTTTGTTAGATTTTCTAAGGCATTCATTGCTCTTCCCGGAGGATTTGGAACACTTGATGAATTTTTTGAACTTATTACTCTAATTCAGACAAAAAAAATCAAGAAATTTCCTGTTGTTCTTATAGGAAAAGATTATTGGTCAGGGCTTTTTTCATGGATGAAAAATACCGTTCTTGCACAAAATAATATTAGTCCTGGAGATTTGAAAATATTTAAAATCATAGACAATCCGCGCAATGCAGTAAAATATATTATAGATTTTTATAAAAATAAGAAAAATAAGAAAAATAAGAAAAATAAGTTAAAATTGGAAAATATTTGAAAATATATAAAAGAAACAGTAGATACTATTTAAACACTATTAAAATTAAAAAATTTTTTAAATAAAATGCCAAAATTTATAGTAGATTCAATGTTAGGGAAATTAGCAAAGTGGCTTAGAATTCTTGGCTATGATACCCTTTATTTTAAGAAAATAAAACCAAAAACTCTCGTAAAAATAGCTGTCTCTGAAAAAAGGATAATCTTAACAAGAAATTCTCATCTCTCTGAATTTATAAAACCAGATAACTTTATTTACATAAATAGTATGATGATTAACGAACAGCTTAAACAATTGATTTCAAGTTTTAAACTCGATACAAAATCCGGTTTATTTTCAATCTGCACTATATGCAATAAAAAAGTCAAAGAAATTGAAAAGGAAAACGCAAAAGACAAGGTTCCCCATCATGTTTTTCAAGAAAACTCATTATTCTACATCTGTCCAAAATGCAAAAGATTATACTGGATGGGCAGCCATTATCACCATACTATTAAAAAGATTGAAAATTTAAGGAAAGAAATTTAAAACTATTTCCTTTATATATTTTAACACAAAATTGAAATAATTTTTATTGACTTTTAGAATTTTTTTAATATATAATTATATATATGAAAATAAAGAAAGAGATATTTGTAATTTTTTTGATTCTTTTGTTTATCGGGTGTAATAATAGAAATGTAAATTTTTACATCCAGCAGATTTTCGAACCTGATCATGGTCCGATATATATACCTGCAGGCGAATTCATTATGGGTTTAGATTCTGGTAAGCCAAATGAATCTCCAGCCCATATTGTCTATCTTGATTCGTATTATATTGATGAGAATCTTGTGACAAATGAAGAATATCTCGAATTCTGGGAAGATCCAAAAGGAGGGAATAAACATTATTATACTCCACGGAGTTTTACGAACGATTCCTGGCCCAAGAGGGCATCAAGAAAGCCGAGACACCCTGTTGTTGGTGTATCCTGGTCAATGGCAAGTAAGTACGCCGAATGGGCGGGAAAAAGACTACCCACAGAAGCCGAATGGGAAAAAGCAGCAAAAGGTATGACACAAAGAAAATATCCTTGGGGAGATACACCACCAGATTACAATGACAAATTCAGAGCAAATTTCAACATTATTGACCTTCAATCTAAATTTCCAAAAGATGGATTCTCCAGTACATCTCCGGTTGGCTATTACAATGGGATAAATCTAAAAACCGCCAGAGGAAGAAGCCCTTATGAATTAAATGATATGGCTGGAAATGTCTGGGAATGGGTTAGAGACTGGTATTCACCAGACTATTATAAATATTCTCCATATGATAATCCAAAGGGACCAGGATATGATTATTCTGATGGGACAAAAGTAATCAGAGGAGGCTCCTGGAAAAATTCTTCTGAAGAACTGGTAACTACCTTTAGAATGCAAAAACCGTTTGTGTATGGAGAAAATGACATTGGGTTTAGATGTGCAAAATCCGCTCCATAAATATTTATATATATAGGAACTATCTTCGCTATTATATCTGATGTTTTATATCTTCATCATAACATTTCTTGTTTTAGTTCAAATATATCTCATTTTTAAATCATACAGTTTTATTTCAGATTTTTTTAATAGCAAAAAAATCAAAAAATTATCATATTTGATAATTACAATAATTATAGGTTATCTTAATTTTTCATTTATAGTTTCAATAACAATTTCCCATTCAAATAATCTAAAGTCATCGGACCTATTTTATTACGGATTCCTTTATCCCGGGGGAGTATGGCAGGGTATGTCAATCTTGCTATTTTTCATATTCCTTTTAAAAGATAAATTGGTTTTATTTTACAAATATTTTATGTATATTATGAAAAAATTATATAGATTAAAATATAAAGAAACCAAAGTCAATGTATCAGAATCGAGAAGAAAATTCTTGAAAGGGCTTTCAGCAAGCCTCGCTCTGCCACCGATAATTGGTTCTGTATATGGAGCAACAATGCAAAGTTCTAATTTTGTTATAAATAAAAAAAGGATAAAATTCTGTTTTCTTCCGGATAAATTAAAAGGATTGAAAATAGCCCAATTAAGCGATATACACGCTGGAATTTATCTTCGGAAGAAAAAAATCCTCGAAGCAGTAGAAATAACAAATAGTCTGAACCCAGACATTATAGCATTAACCGGTGATTATGTTTCTAATTCTGGAAGATATATATACCCGTGTATAGAAGCGCTCTCTTTATTAAGACCTAAATTGGGAATTTATTCCTGTATTGGTAATCATGATAATTGGGTTAACCGCGATTTAATAATAGATGGCTTAAAAAGTGCAGAAATAAAGATTCTAATCAATGAAAACCAAAAAATAGAATATAATGGATATGATTTTTATATTGCTGGAATTGAAGACCCCTGGTATGCAAAGCCTGATTTAAAAAAAACCCTTAAATATATACCAGAAGATTCATTTAAAATCCTTTTGAGCCATCAGCCTATTCTTTTCGATGATGCAGAAAAAGAAAAAGTAAATTTAACACTTTCCGGACATACACACGGAGGACAAATTGCCATTCCCGTTTTGGGGATGCCTTTAAATATTGTGATGTTTGTTACTCCATACGTTAGCGGATTATTCCTGAAAAATGAATCTTATTTATATGTTAACAGCGGAATTGGTTTTACAGGTCCTCCATTTCGTATGAATGTTCCACCAGAAATAACCTTGATTACACTGGTATAGGGTTTGATAAGCAACATCTGAAAATTGCGATGTCAAGAAAGTTCCAAATATGGCTTAAAATGATGAGAATGGGTGTGTTATTCGGAAACCACGTGATAACCCAATATAGAATAAACTTAATCAAGCTACAGCGATTGTCAGGCAAACGCCAATTATTCGCCGCTGCTATTATTGTTGTTAATTTCAACCGCAACCCCCAACCTTTCCATATCATCAAACATTCGGTTTGGTTCAACAATGTTGGCTTGCATCCAAAGACCTGGTTTCTCAATCCAACTATCAAGATATTGAAGCAGACAGGCAACCATAGGGATTGCAGTCAGTACATAGCCATCTTCGTGATAGAGTTTTATGCTCATTGTTTTGTATTTTTCATCTTTCCATCCACTTTCCTCCAAAAGCATTGTCAAAATTTAACCACAGAGAACACCCACAGGGCAGGCAGAGAAAATATTTAATATCAATGAGTTAAGGGAAATACTATTCACTATCTCTCAATTTGAATTCATGGGATAATGCTTCCTCATATACATTCTCTAATAATCCGGGACCTAATGTTGAAGAACCTCAATTGCACAAGAAATTATTCTTTCTGTTATATCTTTTAAAGGAAATTCTTTT
>JAUWXV010000125.1 GCA_030616165.1 bacterium
CAAATACACAGGATGTTATTTTGGTTTTTGAGAATAATTTGATGTTTGCAAAAGTATTGTTATGTTTTTATTTGGTTACTGATATAAGATATAGTTACTGCTTTAGACTGTATTCATTAATTATTCAAAAAGAAGGGCGGGTAAACCCACCAGAGGCGGACAAGCCTACCATAGGCGGGTAAACCCGCCAGAGGCGGACAAGCCCGCCCCTACGGATTTGGCATTGATAATTTATGAGAAAAGGTATTTAACATATATAATTTCTTTTTTCAGAAGACCCTAAGAAATAGTTTTTATTAGAAATAAATTTAATTTAACAAACATTTGTGAATTATTCAGGATAAAAAATTATAAAATTAGATTAAAATTAGAATTTATACTAAAAAAATAAAGAAAATAATTTTTTTATTGCAATATTATGTTAAATATATTATATTCCCTACTGAAATTATTGAGATTTTAACGTAACTTAGTTTGTACAATTGAAAGGAGGAAATTTTAAATGAATAAAAATGATCTTATCGATGCTGTGGCAAAAAAAACAAATCTAAGTAAGAAAGATTGTAAAAATGCAGTTGAAGTTACATTGGGGACTATCAAAAAGAATGTTAAAAATGGCGTTCAGATTGTTGGTTTTGGAAGTTTTAAAGTAGTAAGAAGGAAAGGGAGAAGAGGTAGGAATCCAAGGACTGGGGAACCAATAACCATAAAGGCAAAGAATGTTGTGAAATTTACTCCTGGTAAAGAGTTTAAAAGTGCTGTATCGTAATTTTTAAACTGCATTTACTTTCTGTCGTAAGAGATTTTAATCCCTTATTTTAATCGTTTAGAATATTAAGTTAGAGTTTGATTATTTCTACTTCAGAAGAATTATTAGAAACATCAGATTATTATTAGTTGTATAAAAACACATTCTTAGTTATATATTATTTAAAGGAGTTTTAGGAAAGTTATTTAACTTTCATATAACTCCTTTATTTTTTTCACACTTTAAATCATTCCTTAAATAATCTTTGATATTTTCATAGATAATTTATATATTAAAATTTAATTTAAAGGAAACAGAATGGCAGTTATTAAGCCGTTTAAAGGATTATTATATAATAAGGGATTAGTGGGAAAGATAGAAGATGTAGTAGCGCCTCCTTATGATGTAATTACGTCAGGAGAACAATATAAATTATACCAAAAGCATCCAAAAAATATTATTCGTTTAATCCTTGGAAGGGAATATAAAACTGATTGTAAAGAGAATAACAGGTATACAAGAGCGAAAGGATTGTTTGAAAAGTGGCAGAAAGATGGAGTTCTTTTGCAAGATGAAAAACCTTCATTTTACTATTATACACAAGAATATTCTCTATCTGAAGGGATTATCCTGAAAAGGAAAGGTTTTATTACCCTCCTTAAGATTGCAGATTTTGATGAGAAGATAGTTTTCAGGCATGAGAAGACCCTTTCTCAACCTTTAGGAGATAGGGTTAACCTTATTAAAGAATGTCGGGCAAATTTGAGCCCGATTTTTATGCTTTATTCTGACAGGAAGGGCGAAATAACTGAACATTTTGATTCATTTGTAAAAGATGAATCCTACTTTGATTTTACCGATATAGATGGTGTTACGCATAGATTGTGGAAAATAGATAATGAAAAATTAATTTCTAATATTGAAAGATTATTCAGAAAAAAGGTTCTTATAATAGCAGATGGTCATCACCGCTATAGTGCTTCAATAAAGTTCAGAAATTATATAAGAAAAAAACTAAGAATAGGAGTTTCCGAAAGCCCGTTCGACTATGCGATGGTTTATCTTACCAGTATGGAGGATAAAGGTCTTTCAATTCTTCCGATTCATCGGTTGGTTCACAGCATTAAAAGTTTTGATCCACAAACAATACTTAAGAGAATCTCGCTATATTTTAATATAGAAATCTTCCCATTCAAGAGAAAAAACATTGAACATGTGTTATTTAGATTGAAAAAGGAAATGTCTGAATATATTAAATTAAATAATGTTTTTTCTCTTTACTTTCGTTCTGATGACAGGTTTTATCTTTTGAAGGCACTTAAAGATAAGGTTCATAATCAACTTATTAAATCTGGAGTCTCTTCTGAGTTAGCAAAATTGGATATTATAATTCTTCACAGTTTAATATTTGAAAAGGTATTTGGAATTACAATAACTGCTCAGGAGAAACAGCAGAATATAATTTATGTAAAAGGGGATAAAGGTTTTAACAGCATAATAAAAAGGAAAGATTACCAGGCGGCATTCTTTCTTAATCCATTTTCATCAGTTGATATTTACAGGATTGTAAAGAGAGGAGAGATATTACCTCAAAAGACCACCTTCTTTTATCCAAAAATTATTTCTGGTTTTGTGATAAATAAGATGGGGTAATTTATTTCTTGATTTTTAGTTGTCGTTTTGATAATATATTAGAAAATATAAAGTTTCTTTGCCCACTTTTTTTTCAAAGAAAGTACAAAAAGAAGTAAACAAAATTGTAAAAGGATTAAAAAGTGAAATTTTTTACTGAATATATAACTTTTAACACAAAAAATCACAGGGAATACATAAATATTACATCAGATGTGAGCAGAGTATTGAAAGAGAGTGGAATAAAAGAGGGTATGGTTCTTGTTTCTGCAATGCACATTACCGCTGGAGTTTATATAAATGATGCTGAATCTGGTTTAATTAGGGACATTGAAGAATGGCTTCAGAAACTTGCTCCAGAAGGGCCTGATTATTATCACCATCGAACCGGAGAAATTAATGGAGATGCTCATCTTAAAAATTTATTAATAGGTCATCAGGTTATTGTTCCTGTTACAGAAGGTGAGCTTGATTTTGGTCCATGGCAACAGATTTATTATGCTGAATTTGATGGACAGAGAAGGAAAAGATTGATTATTAAAGTTATGGGTGAGTAAACTTGATTTATTTGTGAGAGAAATAAGTGAAAAACTTTACTATTATTGTTTCATGTTTATAAATTAAATGGTCGGCAAAGGTTGGTTACATGTTAAAAAGAATTGTTATATTGTTTCCATTTTTATTATTAATGTCGGGGTGCAGTATAAACAAACTTGCGATTAACGCTACAGGCTCGATAGTTGAGCATACAATGGATGCATTAATGGAAGAGAGTGATTTGGTTTTTGCAGAAGAATCAGCACACGGGAATCTAAAACTTATCGAGGGTTTAATAAAAGCCGACCCTGAAAATGAGAAATTTCTTTCTCTTGCTGCCAAAGGATTTTCAAGTTACGCTCTTGCATTCCTTGAAGATAATGATAAAGAAAGAGCAAAAATATTTTATGAAAGAGCAAAGGGATATGGATTGCGTATTTTATTAAAGAAAAAAAGATTTAATGAGGCTTTCAATAATGATATAGATAGTTTTAATCAGTCCCTCGAATCCTTTGGAAGAGATGACGTTTCTGCCCTATTTTGGACTGGTTTTAGTTGGGGCAGTTGGATAAATATGAATCTTGATTTACCTGAGGCACTTGTTGATATTCCTAAAGTAGAATCCATAATGAGGCGTGTTATGGAACTCGATGAGACATATTATTACGGCGGAGTGCATCTTTTTTTTGGCATATCGTATGGTTCAAGGTCCCGAATTCTGGGAGGGAATTTAGAAAAAGCAAGGGCACACTTTGATATGGCTGAAAAAATAAGTAAGGGCAATTTTCTTATTGCTTATTTTTATCAAGCAAAGTATTATGCTATGCCCATTCAGGATAGGTCGCTGTTCGAGAGTTTGCTGCAGAAGGTAATCACATCTCCTCCTGATTTGCTGCCTGAACAAAGACTAATAAATGAAGTAGCAAAGGTTAAAGCAAAAAATTTACTATATAAAATAGACGAATATTTTTGATAAACTTATATTCATTAGGCATGTAACTATGAAAGGATAAAAAATTGAAGAGGAATTATTTAGAATTAAGAATATTTTTAATATCCATTATATTCTTTATGATAATCGTGTTTCAGGTTGATGTCAAGGGAGAGGAATATGAAATAAAATTTGCTACTTTAGCAACGGAAGGTTCCACCTGGATGAATGTGATGAATGAACTGAACGATGATATACAAAAATCTACAAATGATAGATTAAAATTTAAGATATATTCGGGAGGTGTGTTTGGTGACGAAAAGGATGTGCTGAGAAAGATGCGATTTGGTCAGGTTCACTGTGCGGGCTTTACCGGGATGGGTCTCGGTGAGATTCTTTCAGAAATAAGAGTCCTTGAACTGCCGTATCTTTATAAAAATTACAATGAGATAGATTATATAAATGAAAAATTCTACGAACGATTTTCGAAATCCTTTGAAGCGAGAGGATTTGTCTTGTTGGGATGGGCTGAAGTAGGATTTGTTCATGTTTTTACAAATACACCGGTTAGGAGTATTGAAGATATAAAGAAACTGAAAAGGATGTGGGCATGGGAGGGAGACCCACTTGCTGAGGCTACCTTCAGAGCCTTTGGTGTGAGTCCGATTCAACTTCCGTTTACCGATGTTATAACTTCACTCCAGACTGGTTTAATCGACGGAGTTTATACCTCACCGTTAGCCGCTATAATAACTCAGTGGTTTACAAAAGTTAAATATATGATTTCAGAACCGATGGCAAATGCCTGCGGGGCACTCCTTATCGATAAAAAGTTCTTTGATAGAATGCCTTTGGATTTGCAGAAAACGCTGAAGGATAAGTGCAGAATTTATATGAGAAGACTTGTGGTACTTTCAAGAAATGATAATAAAAAATCGATAGAAATACTAAAGAAAAGTGGTATTAAAGTGATGGACTTAGGTGAAGAAAGCAGAAAAGAGTTTGAGAGAATAGGAGTAGAGGTAAGAAATAAACTGGTTGGAAGGTTATATTCGGAGGAACTTCTTGATGAAATGTTAAATACACTTAATGAGTTCAGAGAAAAATAGAAATTAAATTTGGAAATTTATTAAATTACTACCCTCAAATTTGTCTGCAATTTTTATATTTATTCAAAGAGACATACTTATAATGAATATAAAGTATCTCACGTTCAATCTCTTCTTTGGGTTTGTTATTAATCTATTTATAAATACCGAAATAAAAACTTTAAAAATATGAAACATCTTTTTGATAATCTGTTAAAGGTTTTAAGTATATTTGATAATATATTAGAAAAGATTGAAAGAACTGTACTGATAAGCATTTTATCTTTTGTAATCGGGTTATCGTTTTTACAGGTAATTTTAAGAAATTTTTTTGGTTGGGGATTTATCTGGGGAGATATATTTTTAAGACATATGGTTTTGTGGCTGGGATTAATTGGAGCATCAATTGCCACAAAGGAAAACCGACAAATAAATATAGATATTGTTTCCAGAGTTTTACATTCTAAAAGCAAATTGATTATAAATATTTTAGTAAGTTTAATCTCGGTTTATGTTTGCTATCTTTTGTTTAGAGCATCGATTAGTTTTGTAACAGCTGAAAAAAGTTTCGGAACTACAATTTTTAATGATTTTCCTGCATGGATATTTCAGATAATTTTTCCTTTTGCTTTTTTCATTATAGCGTATCGTTTTGCATTGAATGTTCTTAATAATCTAAGAGATTTATTAAAATAAAAATAAAAAATGATATTAACGTTTGGGCTAATTTTAATACTATTTGCACTTATTGGAACACCCCTTTTTGTTGTAATAGGGGGGGCAGCCCTTCTGGGTTTTCATTCAGTTGGTCTTGATTCGGTTCTTGTAATAAATGAAATGTATAATAAAATAAGCGGAAATTCTATACTTCTTGCGATACCACTGTTCACATTTGCCGGATATATTCTTGCAGAGAGTGGGACACCAACAAGACTTATAAATTTATCGAAGGCATTTTTAGGGTGGTTACCTGGGGGAGTTGCTATTGTTGCGCTGGTTTCCTGTGGAGTGTTTACTGCTTTCACGGGCGCATCCGGAGTTACAATAATTGCACTGGGGGGTCTTCTTTATACGGTTTTGGAAAATGAGAAATATCCAGAAAAATTTTCTCTTGGTCTTTTAACTTCCTCAGGCAGTTTGGGACTTCTGTTTCCTCCGAGTCTTGCTATTATTCTTTATGGGATAATCGCTGAAACATCCATTGACAAATTGTTTATTGCAGGTATTATTCCCGGTGTTTTATTAATAGTAATGCTTTCGGCATACAGCATAAAAAAAGGTTCAATGTCTCTTGTATCTATTACAAAGTTTTCTTTTAAGAATGTTCTTAAGACATTAATTGATTCGTGTTGGGAAGTCCCCCTTCCGTTTATTATAATTGGCGGTATCTACAGCGGGATTTTTACCCCCACTGAAGCAGCCTCGATAACTGCTTTTTATGTACTGGTTGTTGAAGTATTTATCTACCGTGAATTGAGCCTCTTTAAAGATATACCCAGAATTATGCGAGAAAGTATGATACTTGTTGGTGGAATACTGATCATATTAGGTTCTTCGCTGGGATTGACAAACTATCTTATAGACCAGCAAGTCCCTATGAAAATTCTTGGATTTATGCAGGAATACATCACGAGCAAGTATGTTTTTCTGATACTTTTAAATATATTTCTTTTAATAGTTGGCTGTTTAATGGATATATTTTCTGCAATAGTAGTGGTTGTTCCTTTAATAAAACCTATTGCTGTGGGATTAGGTATTGATCCTGTTCATTTAGGTATAATATTTCTCATAAACCTTCAAATAGGTTATTCGACCCCACCGGTTGGTCTTAATTTATTTATAGCAAGTTTTAGGTTCAAACAGCCGATTCTTAAACTATATCGTGCTTCAATTCCTTTTCTCATCATTCTTCTTATTGCCCTTTTGATTGTTACATATTTTCCAGTATTAAGTATGTTTCTTGTGAAACTATTTTCATCAGGAAATCTTTAAAATTGAAAATAATTTAGAGTTTTTTCCAACTTGGCGGATGCGCAATTTTTTTTAAAAAAGTTGCAAAAATAACTAAGATTTTTTAATTTTAAAAAAGTTTCGTTATAAAAATTTATGAGGTTATACAATGAAAATTGGAATAGTAGGTCTTCGGCAGTCAGGAAAAACAACTATTTTCAATGCGCTTACCGGTTCCCATGCCGTTACTGGTGAATATTATCATAAGGATAGCGAAATTCAACCTAATATGTCAGTGGTGAAAATTCCTGATAAGAGACTTGATGATATATACGATTTGCTTAAACCGCCAAGGAAGGTTAATGCTACAATAGAATATATTGATGTTGCAGGATTTACAAAAAGCAGTGATAAAAAGGATATTAAAAGTAGAGAATATTTAGGGCATATATCCAATGCCGATGTCTTGATGGTTGTTATAAGAAAGTTTGAAGATGAAAATGTGATACATCCAGAGGATTCTATCAACCCGTTAAGGGACCTTGAGATTTTCAATACTGAAATACTTTTTAGAGATATGGAGGTTGTAGAAAATAGGTTAAAAAGACTTGAAAAGTCTTTTACAAAACGTGATAATATTGAAGAAAAGAGAGAAATTGAAATCCTTGAGCAGTGTCAGAAAGCACTTGAATCTGAAAAACCGCTCAGTGAAGTAGAGTTTTCTGATGAGCAAGAAAAAATGATAAGAGGATTTCAATTTTTAACTCATAAACCTCTTTTGATTGTTTTAAATGTTGGTGAGGAAGAGATTGGCGCTGAGGATAAGGTTCCTGAATTTTTCAAAGAATACATTGCAAGAGATAATGTGAGAGGTATGAGCATATGCGGTAAAATAGAGATGGAACTTTCTGAACTGGAACAAACTGATGCCAAAGAATTTATGAGAGATTATGGGATTGATGAACTTGCAACAAATAAAATCATCAATATATGTTATGATTTAATGCGTCTTATATCTTTTTTCACAACTGGAGATAAAGAGGTGAGGGCATGGTCTATAAAATCAGGAACAAAAGCAAAACAGGCTGCTGGGGTTGTCCACACTGATATGGAAAAGGGTTTTATAAAGGCGGAGGTTATATCTGTCGATGAATTGATGGAAAATAAATCTATTCAAATATGCAAAGAAAAAGGTATTATGAGGCTTGAAGGTAAAGACTATGTTGTCAAGAATGGAGATATTATTTTCTTTAGATTTAATGTTTAATTATAAGTTTTTTTATGTTGTTTCTTTTAAAAAAAAATATATGAAAAAAAATAACATTTTCGAGGAGCTTTAGGTAGAATTATGAACGAAAATATTTACACTTCTGAAGAAAGAATTTTAACCACCCTGGCTCATAAAGAACCCGATCGTATTCCTTTTGACCTTGGAAGTTTGAGCACTGGTGGAATCACATTAAAGGCGTATAAGGCTTTGCTTGAAGTATTAGGTATAGAAAAAAAGAATATAGAGATTGCACATATTTCGCAGCAACTTGCTAAGGTTCATGAAGATGTGCTGACAAGACTTAATGTTGATACAAGAGGATTTGAGCCTTTAAATATTCCGAGGAGAGAACAGAAAATCAGAAAGAAGGGGGATTATTACGTTTATAGTGATGAATTTGGAATTGTTCGTTCAATGCCGGTTGATGGAGGTTTCTATTTTGATATAACGGAATTTCCTCTGGCAGGTGAGTTAGATATCCAAAGAGTAAATGATTATTCTTACCCAGACCACAGGCAGTGGATAAATTCGGAGAAATTAAGAAAAGATATAATAGATAAATATAATCAGACAAACTGTGCGATGGTAATCAGGGGGTCAACAATTGTTGTCGAGCGAGTGCTCTTTTTAAGAGGATTTGAGGATGGACTTATGGATTTTGCCGGTAATTTTGATAAATTGTCTGCTCTGATAGACAGGATTCTCGAAAATAGGATTCTTTTTTGGGCAAAGGTTATTGATGCTGTGGGGGATGTGGTTCATATAATGTCGTTAAATGATGACCTTGCAGGACAGGAAAGTCTCTTATTTTCTCCGGAAGTTTATAGAAAATATGTTAAACCGATACACAGAAAGATTTTTTCATTTATAAAGGAGAGAGCGCCGAACGTCAAGATTCTTTTTCATTCATGTGGTTCTGTTTATAGTCTGATTGGTGATTTAATAGAAATCGGGGTAGATATCCTGAATCCGGTTCAGGTAAGCGCCCGGGATATGGACCCAAAAAAATTGAAAAATGAGTTTGGAAATGACATTGTTTTCTGGGGAGGCGGCGTTGATACACAGTATGTTCTCCCCCAAGGAACACCTGATGAAGTGAGAGATGATGTAAAGAGGAGAATTGATGATTTTGCTCCGGGAGGAGGGTTTGTCTTCAATACTGTCCATAATATTCAAGAAGATGTCCCTCCTGAAAATGTTATTGCTATGTGGGAAACACTTATGGAATATGGAAAATACTGAATTTTCTTATGTAATAGGATTTCATGAAAATACTTTTTCTAAAATTTATGCCTGAAAATGACATTCGTATTGTAGTTTTCGGGTATTAATATTTTCCTATAATCTCTTTAAGAAAGGTTAAGAATTCACCACCAAGGTCTTTTCTTTTCAGGGCAAACTCTATATTGGTTTTTAAGAAATCAAGTTTATTTCCGATATCATACCTTGTTCCCTCGAATTTATAGCCATAAATAGGTTGTTTTTTAGTTAATAATTTTATTGCATCGGTTATCTGGATTTCATTTCCTTTTCCTGCTGGTGTTTTTTCAATACAATCAAAAATATCTGGTGTGAGAATATATCTGCCCCCGATAGCGAGTGTCGAAGGTGCTTCCTCAATAGAAGGTTTTTCGATTAAATCCTTGATAAAGTAGATATTCTTTTCAATTAAATCACCGTCAATTATCCCATATCTTGAGACTTTTTCTTTTTCGACCTCCTCAAGTCCTATAATAGTATGTGGATATTTTTCAAAGATTTTCAATAGTTGAGCAGTGCATGGTTCTTTTGAATCGACAATTGTATCACCTAATAAAACAGCGAAAGGTTCATTATAGACATGCTGTTTGGCGTAGTAAATTGCATCCCCAACCCCAAGGAGATACTTCTGGCGTATGAAATGAATATTTGCCAGGTTTGAAATTCTATTAATTTCCTTCAAGAGGTCGGCATCATTTTTTTCTTCAAGTTCTGTTTCGAGTTCAAAACTCCTATCGAAGTGATCCTCAATTGCCCTTTTGCCTTTACCAATAATAATCAGCAGGTCTTTAATTCCCGAAGATACTGCCTCTTCGACTACAAATTGAATCGTTGGTGTGTCAACTATAGGGAGCATTTCTTTAGGCTGGGCTTTTGTAGCAGGCAAAAACCTTGTTCCGAAACCTGCCGATGGTATTACTGCCTTATTAATCATCATTCTTCTCCGAGAATTTTTGGCTTGAATATAACAGCATCAATTTTTTGAAACTCATTCTGAAGTTTTTCATACATTTTTTCATCTTCATATATTCCAATGATGCTTCCACCCGAGCCTGCGAATTTAGCGCTTGCTCCACAGTCCCTTGCACGTTTTATCATCTCCTTATTTTCAGGACTTACTGGGAAGATTTTTGTTCTCATATCGAAGTTTGCGTTCATTAATTCCCTCAATCTTTTGTAATCTTTATTCAGTAAGCAGTGTTTTCCTTCTTCAGCGAGTTCAGCAAAAAATTTCATTGCTTTTAT
>JAUWXV010000272.1 GCA_030616165.1 bacterium
CAGTAGTTCTTCACGGCATCCAGTAATAACTCCTGGGCAACCTTTGCAAAAGGAGCCCTCCCTAAACCGGTATGCAGGATAATTCCTGTCGCATTAATTGCCGCACGAATACTTGGTCGAAACTGGGTACGAACTCTAACATCTACTTTCTCTTCGATACGTTCGGGAGATATATCAATTGTCTCCAATTCTTCAGGAGAAGAATAAAGGATTTTTTCTCTGAGTTGCTGAAGTTCGTCTCTTACAGCATCTGTGACCACATGCTGTGGAAATTCCTCTAAAAGAAGTTTTATTTTTGAACAATTTAATAACTTCGTTGTACTTATTAAATTAGATAGAATTGTGTTTCTTTTTGGGCTTGTTTCTGACATATTTTAGTTTTTCTTATTGTACTATGAAAATAAAATTGAATGATTTTTTTATTTACATATTAGAAAAAAATAATTAACTTTTCTAATTATTAATTGAATTACACATTTGATTAATAATACAAGTCTCTTAAATTTTAAATATGTTAAATTTAGATGGAAATTGCAAGGGAAAATTCAAAAGAAGTGGCCTCTTTTCCCCTCACATATTCTATACAACCATGTTTAATCGTAAGAAAAATATAAGGTGCTTATGAAAAAATGTCTATATATATTCATAGCATTGCTTTTTTTCTTCCCAAATATATATGCACAATATCAAGACAACCTTGTGTTTATATCAAGCTTTCGGCCCAATATTACGGGAGTAATTCATATTCTTGATGTTCAGATTATCGGTGACCGTGCTTATTGTTGCGGTTACGGTGGTGTATCTATTTTTGATATTTCAAATATTTCATCAGTTCAGCACCTCGGAAATTATAATCCCCTTAGAACAAATGATGGAACTTTTTACCACCGCATGGTCGTAAATGGAACTACCGTTTATGTTATCAGACGAGACGGGGGAATAGACGTTATTGACTTTTCCAATGAAACTAATCCAATATACAAAAATACATATAGTTATAATACTTCTACTTGCTATGAGAATGTATTACTTGATGGTACTATGCTTTATTCTGCAGTTCATACAAAAGGTGTTGAGGTAATTGATGTTTCTGACCCTGTTAATCCGCAGCATGTGCGTTTTATTTCTGCTAATAATGCTTTTGCTGCTGCAAAAAGTGGAAATTATCTTTTTATAGCAGACATAGAAGACGGATTAGTTGTTATAGATAGTGTGGATACAGCGCACCCTCAGACAGTTAAAAAGGTAAAGACCACTGGTGGCGCGCAGTTTATTGATATTAATGGAAACTATGCATATGTTGCCGTCGGTGCTTCAGGATTCGACATTTTTGATATCACCACAAAGAGCAATCCTGTTTTTGTGAAAAATTATCCAGGGCTTGGATTCTGCCATCATCTCGTTGCTCAAAATAATAAGGTTTATATGGCAGAATGGGACATCGCCGAAATCGTAGATGTATCCAATCCCTCGATACCCCTTTTGTTGGCAAAAGAAGACACGAAATCTCAGTCAATGGGTATCAATGCTTATAATGACTTGGTATTTGTTGCTGATTGGTCTCATGTACGGGTATATCGCTATTACGCTCAACCAGTACCTGACCTGCATCCTGACAGAAGATTTCTCAGTTTTGGAGATATCAACTCAGGAACACCAGAAGAACTCACAGTGACTATTTCGAATATTGGTGAGGAGAACTTAATAATAACAGATATTTCATCAGAGCATCTGTCTGTATCTGCTACTCCACACTCCTTTACAATTAGCCCTGGTGAAAGAAGGCAGGTTATCGTTTCTTTTTCACCCTCATCAACAACGGCGATAAAAACTTTCATAATCATTACTTCGAACGATCCAGACCAACCTACATACAATTTACCGATTTATGCTGGCTCTGAAGATTTTGGTCCAGGAGATATTGCACCTGATTTTGTATTATATGACGCCTATAATTCAAAAACATACAGACTCTCAGATCTCAGGGGAAAACTGATTGTGTTTACAGTTTTCGCATCATGGTGACCTGTCTGCAGTCCGCAGTTGGCGGACTTCGAATCAACACTTTGGCAAAGATTTAAAGACAACGATGTTATCGTTTTTGGAATAAATAGACAACAGCCACAGGACTTAGTGCAATCGTTTATTACTCAGAATAGCATTACGTATCCCATTTTAATGGACATAAACGGTTCCGTATATGCACAGTTTAAAGGAAGTAATTCTTCAAAATTTGCACCATTCCCAAGAGATGTTATTATTGACAAGGAAGGTAAAATTTTATATTACAGTAAAGCGTATCATCCCAAAGCAATGATAAATATTATTTCAGATTATCTTAACATAACGTCTGTTTCTGATAATAAAAAAGGTATTATTACAGATTTTGCTCTCTATCAGAATTACCCTAATCCATTTAATCCATATACAAAAATTGAATATGAAATACCAAAAACTACGAGAGTGAATCTAAAAATATATAACATTCTTGGACAAGAAATTAAAACCTTAATAGATTATAAACAACAAACTGGAAATTATCAAATAATATGGGATGGAACCGATAATTATAACATTCATGTTTCAAGTGGAATATATATATACAAGATAAAAGCAGGAAATTTCGTTCAAGGGAAAAAAATGATATTGTTGAGATAATGACAAATAATACTGTTGAAAAATAAAATAGAAAAGTAATTTTAGTAATATATCATAAATTATTTAGAAACATGGATATTATTGAATGTCAATGATTTAGAATAATATTTTATCTTTTTTATTTTTCAACAATATAATTAATTATTCAGACAAAAATTCTTGCCTCCTTAATTTTAATTCCTTTTCTTTTCTGATTTTTTTATCGGTTATTGATTGAAATTTGTTCATTGAATTTTCCCTAATCAAGCATTTTTCAGGATTATCAAAACAAAGTTCTACCCAAAACAGTCTTTGAATCCTGAATTTTCACGAGGTTTTCAGATCAAACTTGAAATACAGAGTCACAGTCCATCAGTTCGTCCAAAAAGTGAGGCACTGCGCCGAACAATAGCGCAATCGATAAATCCAAAATAAAATGTCAGCAAACATTTTCTTGCCCACAGTCAACTCCAACTATTCAATTATGTTTTTAAGGACAATTACCGTGAATGTGAGAGAAACCAGTTGTAAATATCCTCTCCGCTATAAACCCGTGTCCAGCAGTCATGAGGAAGATCCTCGTGCACGGTTACCCGAACATTTCCACCAGCCGCGTCAAGAATATCCGCCGTTTTCAGCGAAATTTCGGGCGGAACGACATTGTCGCGTCCTCCCTGGAAAAGCCACACCGGCGTTTTCCCGATTTTGTGAACCTGAGAATTATCACCCGCTCCGCATATCGGGGCAACGGCTGCCCAGCGATCAGGATGGTGAATCGTCATATACCATGTTCCAAAGCCGCCGTAGCTCAGACCAGTAAGGTACATACGGTTGGGATCAGCCCGGTAATTTTTAAGCGTATTGTCCAGTATCATAATAAGGTCTTTTTCAATCTCGTTCCACCCGTGCGGGGGACCAAGCGAATCAAACCTGTTTTCTATACCTGTTACCGTTCTCAACATTGATTTTCTTCCAGTTTTTACCGGAGGAATTCTTCTTTCCCTTGAAGGTCGTTGTTCATCTATCGGCATACTCGGCATCTGCGGGGCAATAATGATAAACGGCAGATCTCTGCCATTGTATACTTCCTTAATCGGGCCGTGTTTTAAAACTTTGTTAATGTCTTCGCCCCGTTCTCCACCGCCGTGCAGGAACATAATAACCGGCAATTTTTCCTCATTGGAATCATTGTAGCCTCGGGGCAGATAGAGCCAGTATTCACGTTCGGTATTACTGACCAGACTTGTAAATGACTTGCGGAGTAATTGAGGTTCTGATGAAGTTTGAATGCTGCTCGTTTTTGAGATTGAAGTACTGCCTGTTAATAAAATGATGCATGATAAAACTACAATAAACTTAAACATAATTGAGCCTACCTCCATAATATCCTCTCTTTTTATTATTAATCCGATAATCCCCATATAAACTTAATATAAGAATATGGTCGAACTCCTGTTGTTTTATAATCTAATATAACATTTTTTTAGCTTGAGACAAATAATTTCTTACCCTGAATAATTCATAAAATTATTTATTTTAAAGGCGACGTTATCGATACTGAATCCGAAGATTCAGATATTTTTTAGATATGATAAATTTTCATCATTTTGAGAGAATATTTTATCATTTTGAGAGAATATTTTATCATTTTGTGATAAAGAATTATAAAAAATTATCATTTTTATCATTTTTTTATATTAATAAAAAATTGAATTATTCGTTATTTTATGCATTACAAGTGTTTACGAAAATAAATTTTTTTATTATTATCAAAAAAACTACAATTTTTTTTTCTGAAAAATGTGTAAATCGTTAAAAAATAAGATTATAAATATTATCACTATGATAAAATCCTATCATTTACATAAATATTGACTTTTTTACTCTGTTGGTGGTAACACCAACCCGAAGGGCACGCAGAGAGCAAAAAAGTTTTATTAACAATTCATTCTGAAGGTTAATTTTTTAGAGTTCATCGAAATATAAACAAGTTTCTGATTGTTATTGTTAATAATATTATATTATAAATATAACAAAATATATTCGTATATACAAGAACTTTTTTATTATTGTTACTAATTTATTAGAATATTAGTTTTGGGGATGTAGTAAACACATATAATTATTGTGTTTCCTGAATAACACATAAAGAGATGTAATTTTTGTTTTTTTATATAATATCATAGTTCTTCATTCTTGTCTGTGTAATAGTAATTAACAGGCAAAAATGCCTGTTCTACTATTTTAAATTATGTTTAAGAATTAGGCAAATTTAAATTTATTTGCATAATATTTAAAATATAGAGATTTCTGAGACGAGATTGCC
>JAUWXV010000217.1 GCA_030616165.1 bacterium
TAATAAATGACATAAAATCAACTTTTACTTTATACAGAAGGACAGGACAATGTCCTGTCCCTACAATATATTTAATCATAAATGA
The DNA here is from genome assembly GCA_030616165.1 of bacterium. GTDB lineage: Bacteria > SM23-31 > SM23-31 > JAUVVT01 > JAUVVT01 > JAUWXV01. Next base: position 86 of record JAUWXV010000217.1, read on the forward strand.
TTATTATGTAGGGACAGAACACAGTGTGCAGGCATTGTCCTGTCCCTACAATATATTTAATCATAAATGATTATTATGTAGTGACAGAACAGCGTTCTGTCCGTTAACATATTTTTGAAAATTATACAAATATAAAAATTAAGAAACTTTTTTTATTTTCTCATTAAAAAATGCTTAACTCCAGTAAAATTTTTTCGTAAAAATTACAAAAAAGAACATATGTTATTTAACATGGCACTAGCTTATAGTGGTGTTATGCAATCGGGCGGAGACCTCAGCGAAGACCCGGAAAATTCTTTAAAAGCATTTGATTTTTTATTATGTTTTATATATATTATAAATATTTAAAAGACTGCATAATGTTTAAAAATAGGAGGTAAAACGTAAACATACCCTACCATAATTCTTATTCTTTAGGAGTGATAACCGAAATAAAAGTTCACAGAACCCTCAAAATTTAAGGCATAAACGAACATTTTGTTCGTAAACAACGCACCAGTTGACATTTTGGCATCATAGAAGGTATTGAATGGCTTTAAGAGAAAAAATAGAAAATTTAGGTAATTGGCTTTTTAGATGGAGAAGTTATCTGCCTTTACTCATTCTCCCAATCTTGTTTATTGCTTTACGAGATTCTCAACATTCAAAGCAAGTTGCAGAAGATTTAGAAAGTAAATTTTATGAAGGCTTCTTTATGGCAATATCTTTTGCAGGATTAGCAGTCCGCTGCATCACTGTTGGTTTTGTTCCTGAGGGGACATCGGGTAGAACAACAAGAGGTCAAGAAGCAAAAACGCTCAATACGACAGGTATGTATTCAATAATGAGGCACCCACTTTATTTTGGAAATTTTGTTATCTTTTTGGGGATAACATTATTTGTTGAAGTATGGTGGTTCACAATGATGGCTATTTTGGTATTTTTTTTATATTACGGATTGATAATTTTTGCAGAGGAAGAATTTTTGCAAAGAAAATTTGGGAATTTATATTTGGAATGGTCTAAGAAGACCCCAGCATTTCTTCCAAAATTGAAGAACTGGCAGCAACCGGGTTTACCGTTTTCATTTAAAACTGTTCTCAAGAGAGAATACACGGGCTTTTTCGTGATAATTTCATCTTTTGTTTTTTTGGAGACTGTCGGAGAAATATTTGCAGAAGGCAAATTGCAATTAGATTTGGAATGGTCGATATTATTCATAATTGGTTTAATAACATATCTAACATTGAGAACATTAAAAAAGAGGACAAAAATACTTGACGTTGAGGGAAGATGAAATGTAACAATAATCGGCTGACAGCGTGTTTGCGGTTCGTTTCCCTCACTCAATTGCCTCCGGCGTACTTAAAAAACAACGGAAATATTAAGCAAAATTACATGGAGGGAAAGGCTATGAAACGATTTATCAGGAGTATTTTATTAATCTTTATGATAGGATTGATTCAATCACCGCTTTTAGGTCAAGAGGTCAAGCTTGGGGTAAAAAAGGTTAATTCCGATTTACTCATGAAGCCGTTTCTGCGCTTTATGTCATTTAACATCAGGTATAACAATCCCGGCGACGGTGAGAACGCCTGGTCAAACCGGAAAGATTTGGCGGCAAGTATGGTCCGATTTCACCGCGCAGACTTTGCGGGATTACAGGAAGCTCTCAGGGACCAAATTGATGATTTGGCAGAGCGGCTCCCTGAGTATGGCTGGTTTGGCGTCGGGAGGGACGACGGCAAGGAAGGAGGTGAATTCACGCCTATCTTTTACCATAAAGACCGTTTCGAACTCCTTGAAGAGTCAACGTTTTGGCTTTCAGAGGAGCCGGAGCTCCCCGGCAGCAGAGGATGGGATGCAGCTATTACCAGGATAGTGACCTGGGGCAGGTTCAGGGACAAGGCTACAGGTAAGGTCTTTTTTCACTTCAATACACACTTTGACCATCGAGGTCGGCAGGCTCGTGAGGAAAGTGCTCGTTTATTATTATTTGAGATAGAGAAGATTGCTGAGACGTTTCCCATCATAGTCACGGGTGATTTTAATTGTATGGAATCCTCTAAACCGTACCAGATATTGACAAAAGGCGACCGCAGTGAGGCGCTGAAGGATGCTCGCTATCTTTCTGTTCATGGGCATCATGGTCCCACCGGGACGTCCAGCGGTTTCAAAGTTGCAGGTACTCCCGGAAGAAAGATTGATTATATTTTCATAAAGAATGGTGTACAGGTGCTTCAGCACGGCGTTCTTTCAGATACGTGGGATGGGCGATTTCCGTCAGACCATCTTCCGGTATTGGCGGAAGTAATTATAGAATAAAATAAAAGAAGCAGTTGTAACATCGCCAAACGAAGCATTTACACTCTGCTTCGTTTTGGGCTATGCCATTTTTTGACAGTTTCTGTAGTTTTGTGATAATGTAAATTTTTAATAATAAAAGAAATCTGTTTCTATTATTTATGTTTTTCAATGTTACCGCAAAGTTTAAAAATCTTATAAATCTAAAACTATTCTGACCGTTTGTGCTAAATCTGACAATTTATATGGTTTTTTAATATGGCCTTTTGCTCTGGAAAGTAAACCTTCCCGCGCATCTTCCTCACTGTGACCAGAAGATATGATAACCTTAACATCAGGGCTAATCTCTAATATTCTTTCAAGAACCATTTTACCTGACATTTTTGGCATTGTTAAGTCCAATATAACAGCATCAATAGAATCTTTTTGTTTTTTGTATATCTTTAAGGCTTGCTCTCCATCAATTGCAGTTTTAATATTATATCCATATTTCTTTAATATAGTTTCTGCTAAATTTAAAATTATTTCCTCATCATCAACAACAAGAATGGTCTCAGTTCCTCCCATAATTCCTATAACTTCTTTAACCTTAGCCTCTTTTTTAGGTTGTGTTTTAGGTAGGTATATATGGAATGTTGTTCCTTTGCCTTCTTTGCTTTCTATTTCGATATGCCCCTTATGAATTCTTGTGATAATATTGTAAACAATTGCCAACCCCAATCCCTGGCCTCTTTTTTTACCTTTTTTTCTTGTTGTGAATAGTGGGTCAAACGCTTTTCTTCTTATTTCATCGGACATCCCAATTCCATTATCCTCAAAAAGAATATGGATGTATTCACCTTCAGAAAGCTCTGTTTTGTGGGAGCCCTTTATACTATATTTTTCAGCAGTTACTTTTATATAATCACCCTTTTTTACTCCCCTTTCTTCGATAGCATGGACAGCATTGGTTCCAAGATTCATTAATACCTGATGAAAGTCAGATGGGTCAGCTTGCACATAATAAATGCCCTGTTTTAAATCAATTTTTTTCTTAATAAGTCTGTCTGTCGTTTCTTTCAGAATACTGAAGACTTCTTTTACTATTTCATAGACATCAACACATTCTTTTTTAGGAAGAGTTATTTTTGAAAGTGTTTGAAATTTTCTAATAAGGTCTGCCGCACGGTCACATCCTTTTGCGGCATTTTGAAGATATCCTTTTTGCGTTTCAGTAAGTCTATCAGCCTCTATATTAAGCATATCTATATAACCCATAATTCCTGACAGTATATTGTTAAAGTCATGAGCAATACCTCCTACCAATGTTCCAAGAGAATCCATTCTTTGCCTTATTTGAAGCTGTTCTTCTAAGCGCAAGCGCTCGGTTATGTCCCGGAAAATACCACGGGTGGCAATTGGCTTACCTCCTTCAAAGCGGCAGTTGGCGTTACCATCGATTATGATTGTTTTACCGCTCTTAGACACAAACTTAGCTTCAATATTTTGAATCTCTTCGCCTGCAATCACTCGCTGGAATATCTTCATGTATTTTATCTTACTATCTGGATGAATGATGTCCCACAACGTAAGATTAGCAATCTCATCTTCAGCATATCCAAGTGTCTCTCGCCATTTGCGATTCGCATACAGCATGCGTCCATCAGGAGCAACACTTTGGATGAGATCGTTTGCATTTTCAAAGAATTCCTGCAACTGCTCCTCACTTTCTTTAAGTGCTTTCTCTGCCTTCTTGCGCTTAGTTATGTTATGAAAGAAACCTATATTACATTCTTTTCCATCTATCAAAATCCTAATTGTATTTGTATCTGCATATATTATCTTTCCATCTTTTCTTAAAAGTGAAATATCTTGTCCTAATGTTTTTTCTCCTCTCGCCTGACTCTCAAATTTAGAAATCATGTAATCTAAACTCTCTTTTGGATAAATATCACTTATACCCATTCTTTTTAATTCCTCTTCACTATACCCTAACATTTCACATAAAGCTGGATTGGCATATTTAAATTCTTTTGTTTTAATGTCTGCTATAAGTATTCCATCAGGACTTGATTCAAATAAAGTTCTGTATCTTGATTCGGATTCTTTTAATTTTTTAGTCTTTTCTTCTATTGTTTTTTCTAAATTCTTCTGAAAATTTTGCAGTTCTTGATTACTTTCCCTGAGTTCAAATAATATTTCAAGGTATTTTTCTATCGATTTTTCGTTTTCTTCTTTGGTTAAGATATAATCGTTTTCTAAATGCCTTAATTGAATTTCCAATAATTCAAACTCATCTTGTAATTCACTTTTTTTCATATTGAAACCATTCTGATTTTTCCATTTTGTTAATTTCTTTTTCTACTTCTTTTACTATTAAACCAATTGCTTTTTCTTTAATATTTAGTTTTTTTAGACATTTTAGAAATAAGGTTTTATTTTTATTAGGGGCGTCGCAATACCCAATTAATTTGTCCTGAACAGCATAGTCTGCAATATAAGTAGTAAACGAGATTTTGGCATATTTATCATCGACATTTTTTGCATCATGATGATTTCCTATAGCTTTGACCAGTTCAACAGGAAAATCCCAATTTTCAGCTATTGCCCTGCCGATATCTGCATGATTAAAATGTAAAATGGCATTCTCCGTATTTAATAAATTATTTTTTTCACTTCTTGATTTTCTTAAAATATTTAAAAAGTCATGATGTAGAAATTGGTCAAAAACTATAATACCGATGTCATGTAATAATCCAGCGACATATATATTTTCACCTCGTTCTCTAAATTCTCTTCTATAGATTAGTTTACAGCAAACTGCAACAGCAACACTATGTCTCCACAAGGAGATCCTTGAATATCCATTTATATAGTCAGCTTTTTTAAATATTTCACAGACTTTTTGATTTAATGCTAATTCTCTAACAGCTTCAAACCCGATACAGACTATTGCTTCGTGTATTGCGCTTATTGTTCTGGGGAAACCATAAAAAGCAGAGTTTGCAAGTTTTAATAATTTAGCAGCCAACGGTGGGTCTGTTTCAATTATTTTCTTTAAATCTTTAGCACTGGAGTCAGGATCAATGATTGTGCTTATTATCTGTGTTACTGTCTGTTTGATAGATGAAATCTCGGAATTATTAACCATCTCTATAATTTTATTAATTTTCTCTTTTATTTCGTCGGTCGAGTTCATTTTTCACATCCTTAAAATTTTTTAATTTTAAAATTTTTATTACTTTTTAACGACATTTAAAGATAACATTCCTGATAATTTCATAATAATTTACGGTCGGAATTTTACCGGAAAAATAAATTTTTTTTAAAGGTTTCATATCGTTTTTTAAAAAATTCCTTAAAATCTTTTAAATTATTCTTATATATCTCACAGGGTTTTATATGCTTATAATTTCCCAAATTCAATCCCAAAATCAATAAGTAGAAATTAAGTTTGAACTATAAATAATAAAATTATTTTAAATTTATTATATCTACGTTGAAAAATCAAGGTTTTTATTTTTTTTTGATAAATTATATTAACTGAAAGATTTCAAAACATCAATAATTTACTATTCTAAAAGGGTAGATAAAACAAATCCCAAAGAACAGAGATAAATAAATCAGAAACTTGGTTCGGATTTTAAATGAACTAAAAGGATTCTGTTGGGAACTAAAAAATGGGAGTGAGGAAAAATGTGTAATTAAAAAGCTCATGCAGTATTAGAATGGATAAAATATCAAAATAATAGGGATTCACAAAACTAATATTCTGAAGATAATTAAAAATATCATTACTAACAATTGCCATTCCCCCGGGTACTCGGGGGAATGGTTTCTTGTGTTGATGATGTTTTTGATTATTGCATAAAAAGTATTTTCGTGAAACACTTTTAAATGAAATGGAATATGACCATAA
>JAUWXV010000024.1 GCA_030616165.1 bacterium
CTCCAAAGGCGGATTAGGAAAAAAATCCAAATATCAAAATAACTATAAATACACAAGTTTTGACATTTAGTCATTTGGATTTTATTTGGCATTTGTCCCGCCTTGGCGGGATGAAATTTAAGCTTTTATTAGTAATATACCGTAAAACTGCTTTTTTCAGGTGCTAATATTTAAAGTTAATGTATTAACAAATCGTTACACTAGCATCGGCTCTGCAATCACATCATGTGAGCGTGTATCTCTCACTACTGTATTATCTGAAGCATACAGATAAACATTTTTCTCTCGGTACGAATTTTTTGAAGCTTCCTTTTTCAAGTTATTTAAACGATGCTTCTTGGTAACTGGTTTACGAAACTCGAGCCAGATACCATAGTTCACTCCTTCGCTGCCTGGGGGCTTGGGAATTAGAATTCTGTAATCGTTGATTTCCAAAACCTGCATGATTTCTTGTAATTCATTCGCTGTCTTGGCAACATCATATTTAGGTCCCTTTCCTTGATTCCGAATTTTTCGGGCAATCTCCACGGGGAGGTTCTCCGAGAATCCTCGTCCTATAAAAGCAATACCGCCTGGCTTTAGAACGCGATAAATCTCGGAGAATGCTAATTTCTTGTCGTCCCAAAATTGGAACGAGCCTCGTGAGACGATAATTTCAGCATAGTCATTTTCAAATGGCAACACTTGCGCATCAGCGTGTACAGCACTGACCCTGTGCCCTACACCGGCTTCTTCAGCCTCCTTTAAAAAAAGCGGGAAGAAATTGGGATTGATGTCGGCATTTATCCACTGCATTCGCTGGGTCTTTTTACAAAGTTCTATTATCAGGTTCCCAGGACCGCTCCCCAGATCAATTCCAATCCCCTTTTTTTCGGCGAGATTGTACTCAGTAACAATATGCTCCGCCAACGGAGCATATACAGGCAAAAGTCTCGTATTGGCGACTCGCCAAAAATTTAAGGTGTCTTCACTGGTGTTGATACTGGATTCCGAGGCAGACAGGCAGAGATGTCTGGCAATACACCACCACAGAAGTATCGCTGTTGATATTCTAAATCGCATCCTGTCCTCTATGTAACTATCTAATTAGATTTTATTTACTCACTCAACGTTCTAGTACAGTGGGTAATGGAACATCATTTGCCCTAGTCATCGTCAACCTCAATGCCTAAGTTCCTGAGGTTGACAACCACCTGTTTGTGTATATCCTTATTAACAAACTCCAAGGCTTTCTTTAACATCTTGACAGCTTTCTGCTTATCACTTTTTACAGTATTGTTGGCGATAGCTAAATAAACCTTGGTGGCGCTGTTTATAAGCTCTGGATTAGGATCTTTGTAATCCCAAAGGATGCTTTCCTTAGCATTAGGACGAAGTACACCACGTCGACTATCTTCTATGATAATGGGTGAATCATCCCTGCAGTATCTCGCTATCCTTCTCAAAGATTTCGGACTCCCAATAGCAGCCATTCCCTCCAGTGCCTCTTGTTTCAGATTATCTGATGGAGCCGCATCCAAAACAGTATGATATTTTTCCAGAGCACTCTCATAATTTCTATTTCCGAGCTCTGATTTCGCCGTTCTCAGTAAGCTTTTAGCATTATTCATCGTAATAGGTATAACAGATTTTGGCCCCTCTGAGACCTCGACTTCGTCTTCTGTGATAACTTTAATAAAATTGATTATCGGTGCCTCTCCAATCGAAGGATTAGTTCTTTTTGAGGAGAGTTTGACCGTGAGAACATTTTCTACTTTAATCCCTTTGAACTCTTTAATGACTGCTTTGTTCGGGGCACCAGCCTCTCGGATAATGTCTAAGTCCTTCAGCACAGTATTGTCCTGAAGAATAACATCAAATACACGTTGACCAGCACGGTCTCCCGACGGAGCACTAAAACCAAGACGCACGGTGTACACACCGGGTTTTTCTCCCCATGCATCATCTATCAAAGGCACCTCGCACTGTGAAAGCCCCAAACATCCGGAGGCGAAAAGCCACGGCTCGTCTGCGCCTTCAATACTTGCACTTCTTGCATCGGTGCAAAAGTATCCCATACCTTGTAATATCTTGTCATGTAAATCAAACTTCACACCATAATTGGGAAAATGATTGCTCATAGATACAGTTTTAGGATTAGGATATCCAAACCAGACGGTTCCCTCTTCATCCTTCATATCAGCCGGAGCACCGAAATTGATGGCAAAGTGTTTAACAGGGCTCATCGCACCATGCGTGACAAATACACTCCATGGTTGAGTTCTTTTGGGTTTTTGTTTAAATGCAACAGAGCATCTGAGCGGAAACGAACATGTACAGCCGGAACTTCCTTCTGGAAAGAGCAATAAACCATTAGCCGGTATAAGATTAATTAAACAGTCCGGACGGATTGCGCCGAAGTGTGTCACCCCTCTATCTCCGGCAAGATCGTAAATCGCGGTGTGGAATGAACGATAGAATAGCATATTCACGCAGGCAGATGTAATGGAACAGCAATGCCCTGATCGTAAGAACTCCCACGGAACTTGCTCGCCGGTAATAGGATGTGAGCGCATCTTAATCTCGCCGGTGCGGTAATCACAAGCGCGTGGTTCTATTATGAGTTCGTCACCAACAAGTAATGGACGGGTGCGGTAGTTGAGAGGTTTTGACCATATAATTTCACCGTTTTCGGCGGATAAAGCAGTAGTGCGCCGCCACATCAATGAACCATTAATAAACCTCCATGCATCATGGTTACCGAAGTTTCCAGAAAATAACAATACACCTTTATGATATATAGTCCCCATATGGTCGCCGCAGCATCCCGTCAAATCGATGGGCTTTTCCCAGAGTTTCTTACCAGTAAAAGCATTGAGAGCAACAACAATTCTCACATCAATATCGTCATCTTCCACATTCGCTTCTTCCCCCTCCTCGTATACTCCTCTCTTGATGAGTTCCTTTCTATACTCACGAGCACGTCTATTTTGCTCTCTTGTAACATCTTTTTTGGTCAAGAAGATTTTACCGTCTCCGATGGATATTGTTGAATGGACGATCCCGTCTCCTGTATATCTCCACAGCGTTTTCCCCGTTTCAGGGTCTAATGCGAAAATCATGTTGCTGACCAGTACTCTATCGGTTGCAGCCCCCTCCAGGTAATATTCACCTCCTCTTGGAAAATTTGTCATACGATTCCATAACGCCCCGGACCTTTGAAAATCTGCCTTCAATCTTTCATCAGGCACAGGATATCTCGATTTGTAAGTTTCATACGCATCCCTGAGGTCAGGAGGAATATCATCATAGTTTCTCCATTGTCCATTATCAACAAGAAGTTTCAACAAGTCAGCATATTCTCTCTCAAAGGGCATTGTCCTTGAGCCATAGAGAATATTGTCTGTGAATGATATATATCCCCAACGGCGTGAACTACCGTCAATAGTTGGAGGCAACTCGTACACCCGAACGGTCTCACCGGTGGCAGGGTCAAGGAGGTAACATTTATCGAAAGTAGCCACATAGAGTCCATCCTCGGTAAGTACGAGATTTCCGCAATCTCTATCAGCTCTTGCTCTCACCGCACCAGGTATTTCCCTTTCCCACAGGAGCGCACCATTATATGCGTCATAAGCCATAATGATTTCATCTCCCTGGATGAAAAGGCGTCCATTCATCGATACAGGACTGGCCGCCTTTGCGTGTCGGTCTACTATTCTCTTAGGACCAGGATCTCCGAACCAAAGGACTCCAAGCGGACTTTTGACCAGTTGATCATCCGAGCAAGCCGTGTTTTGGGGATTGGCAAATTGCTGCGTCCAGCTTCCAGCCCCTTCTAACTTTCCACGTGTGACCTTTGCCCAAATACCATTTTCTTCAGTCACAACCGGTTTTGGTGCACCGGAGTCTCTCAGCAATTCAAGTAGATTTTGTAAATTAAGAGACTTCACAACGTTTGATGCTTCAACGGGCTGGCCAAAATAAGCAACTCCGCCAAATGGTCTCAGAACTCGAAACATCTCTTCAGATGAGCCTTTTATTATGCCCGTAATCATCATCTCATCTGAAATAATGAGGTTTGCGAAATAGTCCGGAAGAGACGATAAATCCCATTGTTCAACTACAACTCTGGAGCCGTATAATCCTGCGGCATCTAATCTCTTTTTTGCCTCCTCAACCTTCTTCGGGTCTTCCTCAATACCGATGATTTTCAGTTCGGTATTTCTTGCAAGCTCAAAAGCGAGCCGCCCTGTGCCAGAGCCAAGAACAAGGCAGTAACCCTTCTTAATACCCGTTTCTCTAACAATTTCCAACGCAGCGGATTCATAGATTTGGGTTAGTTTGTCTTCGCGGTAAGGCGAAGGGTTGATAATAGGTTTGCTCTCTTTTGCTCCGGATGTTCTGCCTTCTCCAAAGCAATATATATTGCCGTTCTCGGTGCTGATAAAGAGATTTCCATTTGTAACTGCGAGCCCGCAGACTTTTCCGTCTACCTCTTCCTTCCAAAGTTCTTCACCCGTTTCTGCATCGACTGAAACAACCATCCCATCCCCTCCGGCAAACACATTATTACCGGCGAGAATCAGAGTATTCAGGTTCTTGTTGGGATATTCCCACCTGCAGATAGATGTTTTTAACCTCAACTCCGCTTCGCCTAAATCGCGTATCTTCTGCTCTATGTCGCTTGTTTGCTTATCGCGTTTATTAAGAGTTTCCTTATCGGCGCCGGTTATTTTTCTTCTCAGGTTAGAGTATATCCCTGAAAGCTTTTGACGCTCTTTCACCACGTCATTCCGTTTATTGCGGATGCTCAGATATTCTGTTCGGATTACAGCGTATATTCCGTTTTCGGTGAGGGTATAGGAAATATCAGGCGTCACGACCAGGTCAATTCCCGGGAACCATGCATGCACATCGTCCTTTCTCTCCCCCGTTTTTTCGTCATAGGTTACTTTAGCAGGAACACCGGAAAAATCTACGCCTGCTATAAGATTATTGTTATTATCCAGCAGAGCCCATGTGCCACCTTTTTTCCCTCCGGGTATGCAATAATAAAGAAATTGTCCGCTCTTTTTGTCGAAAGCAGCCGGCATAGCCCTGCCGGAAGGCACATAGAGGACGTTTTTGGAAGCAACAAGAAAGCTCTGAGGTGATATGCCTCCGTAAGCCAGTTCATAATCATGGTCACCAATTGTATCGTTTTTCCATATGATTCCACCATCATTGGCATTTATGGCACAGATGTAAATACCTTCATAAGGGAATACACCTGCACCAAAATATACAATCCCATCGTCAACCAAAACGCTTGTCCTGACGGGCCAAAGAGATATCATTCTGCCGTTTCCAAGCACTTTCTCATCGCTTGGACCTGCTCTGTACTTCCAAACAAGCCTCCCATTATTTGCTCTGAGGCAATATACATAACCATCATCCGAGCCAAAGTAAACCCGATCCTTCCAGATTGTCGGAGGATAACGGACAGGTCCTTCTGTGAAGAAAGTCCAATCTATATTACCTGTCTTTGCACTTAACGCATAAACTTTGTTATCGACTGGAGAACCGAAATAGACCATTCCCTTAGCCGAAGTAACATGGTGAGCATTATCAAAGTGCATCCTCGCCATTTCTTCTCCAGGCTCCGGCCAGGCTGGTTTCGGTTTGTGAGTCGGCTTAAAAGTCCAGCGGAGAGAAAGCGGAGTAGTCAAGTGCACTGCTGTAATACCGCTCCGAGCATTGTCATGTCGATACGTCATCCAAACCCCGGTTCTAAAAATGTCACAGTTGATGAAAACAAGGATTGCAAGGCTGATAAAGATAACACACCTCCTGCATAGATGCAGGACTGCCTTGAACACTGAGATTTGACGTTTCATTAGAAAATCTCCTTTAAGTTATTTATTTTCAAATGATTTCTCGATTTGACCGTCTCTCAAATAAATTATACGGTCGGCATACTGGTCTGCCACCATTCCATGGGTTACGACGATTACAGTACCCCCACCGCGGTGAAACTCCGACAGATATCCGATAATCTGACCAGCGTTTTCAGGGTCGAGATTGCCAGTGGGCTCATCCGCTAGGATAATTCTTGGTTGGTTGAGCAACGCCCTCGCTATGGCTGTGCGCTGTTTCTCCCCGGCGCTGAGCTCAGAAGGTTTGTGGTAATCCCGTTCCGACAAATTTAAACGTTCTAGTAATTTCCTTGCATCTGTTCGTCCAGGCCAATTTTTCCCCACACCAACAGGCAAGAGTACATTTTCAATGATATTTAAATAAGGCACAAGATGAAACAATTGAAAGATAAACCCGATATTCTCTGCTCTGAACTTTGCTCTCTCCTGCTTGCTCGTCGCATATATATCTCTCCCATTTGCGATAACCTTCCCTTCCGTTGGGCGGAGCATTCCTCCGATGGAAAGCAAAAGTGTTGTTTTCCCGCTCCCACTTGGTCCGCGTACGACAGCGAACTCGTTCTCTTTAATATGAAGGCTCACTTCATCAAGGGCTTTGACGTTGCCACGTCTGGTACGATATATCTTACTTACTTTTTCAAGGCGGACCATGTTTATTCCTCCCTCAGTGTGATTGCCGGATCCTGAGTTATAGCTATCATCGCTGGAATGAAAAATGAAAGTGCACAAACTGCCGGGGAAGCAATAAGCGACCAGTAAAGTAATTCAATTGTAGGCTTTATAGTATTGGCAGTGACCTTGAATATGTCAGGCCCAAACTTTAGAGCCAGGCCTGTCCCGATGCCGAAGCCCACAACGGCTCCAACCAATGCAATTGCAACTGCCTTACCGAGAAAAAGCAGTGCGATTTTGCCGGAACCATATCCAAGTGCCCGCATTATGCCTATCTCCTGTCGTCTTTCCTGGACGTTCATTATTGCTAAAACTCCTATCCATACCATGCACACGACTAACACAATGGGCATTATAAACCCGAAATATTCTTCAGTCATCAATCTTTGATTTTCGCGGGCTGATGCGATGGATTGCATCAAAATCACTTTTGCATCAGGAAGAAATCTTGCAAGTTGTTCCCGAAGTAATGTAACAGAATTAATGTTTTCACCATTCACGAAACATAAACACTGCAGTGCTTTTATTTCATTAATCTTATTTTCCATATTCATTATGTTCTGTACATCGTGGAGATGAGCATAGATGCGGATGTCATCTTCACTTCCGCTCTCTGATAGACACTGTGCGATGGTGAATGGTTTGTCAAATATATCAATTACATCACCATTTTTAAGTCCCAAGTTACGCACTAGTTCAAATCCGATATAAACAGTTCCTCGCTCAATCGAGAAAACCATTGGGGGCTTCTGCATTCCAGGCGGGGACACCTCCGGTGCAATACCGGTCAAAATGACTTCAATACCTCGCCAGCTCACTTTCTTTTGGAGCATAGCAGTCAGGTGTGCATAGGAAAGACCCTCATGAGAGGCGAAATCATAAACATAGTTCTCCGGCATTGTATATTCTGAGAAACCTGTCGCCCAAAACTTTTCCATATCGGTCTCTATGGGAATGATGCGCAGATTAAACCCTATGTCTCTCATCAGCCGAGTAGTCTCACGCTTAGAGGCTTCACCTGCTGTAAAAAAAGAAACAAATAATGCCACTGCCGTAACAATCGCCAGCAAACTGAAAATAAAATTCTGTTTTCTATGCATTATCTCTCGGATGATAAGATATAAAATTTTCATGATATCTTTCCCCGCGACCTTAGCAGAATAAATAGACCTCCTGCAAAAATCAGTAAAACTATAATACTCGTTATAGTTAATGTCATTTTTAAGTTTAAACCTGACTTGGGAGTGGCTGCCCCTGTCGAAGAAAGTTCACGAAGTTGAGCCGGGGATACCCTTCCTATGGCCGACTCCCTTTCATACTCTAAAACATCTTCTCTATATTCATCGAGTTCGTTTCCCGAACTCCTTATATTTCCATTATCCTCCATCCTTATGGAGCGATTCATAGACATAATACTACTTATTTCCATCTTTACCATTGGACTTTCAGCATCGAAGCCGAGATATTTCAACACATCTGATTGCATTTTCTCTCCCCACCTGTGAGGGATCAATGTACCTCTCGTCAATCTTGCGTCAAGTCCGCAGTCGCAAGATAAACCGATCACATAAAGAATATTAAATAGTACGCTTTCAGTAATTTGCTCTCCTTCGAGAAGAGGACCAATCCTCCGTCCTCTTCCATAGAGCACTGCCACACACGGCTCGGTTACTTCATTCTCATTCACGTCGAGACTCCATAGCAATATCGTCTCATGAGAGACCAATTCCCGAGGTATCACAATTATATAAGGAGGCTCATCGATGTGTTTTGGCAGCTGACTCATCATACCGGCTATCTTCTGGGTTGCAACGTCAACTGCCTCGTGCACCCTTTTATTTTCAGCTGCATCCTCCCCTTCTACCAAAAGGACCACGCAGTATGCCTTGACAATGTGCTCTAAAATCTCTTCCCTTTTGGGGGAAGAGACAACGTTCTCCAGGGAAGACCAAACTGTTTCCTTGAAAGGCTTGTTTGGAACCGAAATTGGCAGAATAAATGACCGCCCCTCTGGCGAAACCAAAATTGCGGAGGGGAATGATTGTATTTCCCAGAAATGGAAATATTCCATAGCCGGGTGGTTATTATTTTGTTCAACATTGATTATTTCAAACTCAACGTTGGTGTCCATAAAGGTAGTATATGATATTTGTTTAAACGTGGAAGTAAGTTTTTCAGGTGTATCATCTCGGATAAAGCAGTAAATGCGGTACTGAGTAGGCAAAATAGTGACGAAACCCGCATCACGAACGCTATACTCGCAGCAGAACGCCTCAGAAAAGTAAAAACTACATAATATGAAAATCACTAAAGTCCTTCTAATTCTCATCACAATCACAGTCAATCTCATGAACTTTTTAAGTATATCTATTTTAATTCAAGTTTGACAAGTAAATTTGTAATTATTAGTAAAAATAATAATATATAAAAATGTGTTGTCACTATACTGTTATTTATATTATTGTTTTTTGGCAATTCATGAAATAATGAAAATTATCTGAATATTTTTTATTACTGTTGATAAAGATAGTATTGTGGGCGTATTATTTGAACACTATCTCATTATAGATGTACTTTTTTATTTCTTCAAGAATAAGGGATACCAGTATTTAGTTAAAACCTCTGCATTACAATGTATTGTTATTGATGCAGGAATCTTGATATCTTTCATTTAGTTTCTTTGACCAAAGCAAAGAACATTACCATTTTCAAGTGTTACTATGGTACGGCCATCGTGGTCTACAGCCATGCCCCAGGGAACCGGGGATGCGGGTAGCGGTTGTGCCCACAGTATCCTGCCATCCTGAAGATTCATGGCAACAATTTCAGCTTTTTTGGCAACTACCACGGCATTTTTGCACAAAGCTAAAGCGACGCTTTCCTCGCAGTCTCGCTCCCACAATGGTTTGTTGTAAATATCGAGTTTTCCCCATGATGGGATTACATAATGCCCGGGATATTTACGTTCGAATACACTGTTGTTTAATAACTTCTTATCGATGGGAGTATAACATCTGATTATTTTATTGTCTATCCAAAGAATATCTCTTTCCCCCGTTGAAGTGTGTAATGCCTTTTCAAAGACAGTATCATCGATGACCGGGTAATCTGGGTCGCCATAGAAGGGTTGACCGCCAACTACAACCTTATCTCCAATCAGATAAAGCTCCCAGCCGCGCAGAGATATAGATTCGCAGATGTTGAGGAGGTCCCCATTGTTAAGGCATTTACCATCTGTGATATCATAGACTGCTGGCGAAACGGCGTTGCCGCCTGCCAAGTAGAGCTTTCCATCGTTAAGAAGCAGATGACCTTGCACGCTTACTCCGGTTCGGGCTTCAGCATTCAGATGACCAGAGGTATTATTCTGCCATTTGATTTTACCTGTTTCGGCATCAAGTGCATAGACGTGGATGCCGTCATAATTCGTGATACCAGCCGCAATATATGCAATTCCGTTTTCTACAAGCACTCCACTTGCAGCAGGCCATGTGGAGAGTAATGCACCATAAACAGGTATCTTGCGTTCCTCAGGGGCTGCTCTAAAGCGCCATAGTAATTGTCCGGTCCGAGCTTCGAGAGAATAAACCCACCCATCGCCAGAACCTACTAGAACGCGACCATTCCATACTGTCGGGGAGATGCGAACCCCGCCCCCAGTATAGAATATCCATTGCTGCTCTCCTGTCTCAGCATCCAAAGCCCGTACAATGCCATTCGAGCCACTGAGGAAAACCATACCTCCAGCTGTAACAGGGGCTGTTGGAGTGAATTTATTCTTTGGAGTAAACTGCCAAAGCCGATCGCATTTTTCAAAAATTATAGATTCGGTCTTTGCACTGCCTGTATTATTTCCACGAAATGTAGGCCAGTCAGCTGGTGACTCAGAAATGGCTGTAACCGCAGTAAAATCTATTGCATACTTTTCCAATCGTTCCGCTTCAGTTGCCTGGGCGCTGAAGTTGAAGTCTCCCGCTGGGCCTAGACAGGTTGCCCCATAAAGAGTAAGCTGGCAATCACACACTGAAGGCCACCAGTAAAGAAGACCGTTGGCAATAGTTACACCGTCGTGACAGGAAGGACGCATTGGTGAAACATACTGAGGCCGGGAACTAGCCAAATCGAAGCGTACCGTCCCACCATTTGCGCGTAAGAAAATAGCATCTGCAGAACCCGTTGGCCTAGTGCAAGCCCTGCGACCTATATCGAACTCTTCTAAAACCCTGCCAGTGAGGGGATCAAACTTTTTACTGACATTGTTTCCCCACGGGCCACTGATGCCATAAAGCGCATCATCTCCTAAGACCAACTGGAAATTGTTGTAAGGGTGATGCCACATGACACTGCCGTCTTTGGCAGAAAGGGCAATCAGCTTGTCCATCATAGGACCTGAAAAATACAATGCCTTGTCACTACACTTGAGATATGCTGTAGTTCGCCAATTGGTTTGCCAACCCTGTCGATTCAAATTTGTACCTAGTTCTTTAAATACTTCCGGATCATTTTCTTTTGTCCTCTTCCATACTATCTTGCCGCTTTTCGCATTCAGACAGGTGAGGTACGCTCCAAATCGAAATAAATAAATTTGCCCGTTTTTCATACATACGGCACGGCTGTCTATAGGCTCATCTTCATGATAGTTCCATATGACCTTTTTTGTTTTCAGGTCAATTGCCAGAACGTTTCTCCCAAAACCCCAAGGATTCTCAGAGAGATTAAACCCTTTCGACAGAGGATTCCATGGCCAGCCATGTCCGGAATTGCTTCTACGCACTTCCGGGTCCTTCATCTCCTGCTCTCCTATAAGAGCATAGAGCATATCGTTTTCCAATGCCATCCATTTCCAAAACGTTCCTCCAGCGATATCTTCCGGTGGGGAGATCTGGTCTTTTAATTCCCCTGTCGCTGCATCAATGAGTTTGCATGATTTATCATCCCCGACATAGAGTATCGTGGGCGTCGCAATCATTGTATTGCGGTGAACCATAATTCCTGGAACTAAGTCACGCTTCCAAAGCATTGTGCCATTGTATCCATTGTACGCCACAAGTGTATTGGCAAAAGCCTCTTCACGGGGTTTGAAAGCAATATGTCCCAATGCCCTGAACACACGGCCTGCAGAAGCCACTGTCATCTGAGGTATTGGTGCATAATGTGGACCAGCCAAGAATTGAGTCAGATACGGTGCTAAGGCGATTTTGTCTTTCGATTGCGGGTTGTTATCAGGTTCGTGATACGGATGGCTCCAATCGTCCACTCCCTTTGGAAAAGGTTTAATATATTTAATCTGCCCTACCAGAGCTTTTCCCTGTGGACACAAAACCCTGAGCGCCTCGGCTTTGGAAATTGTTGTTGCTTCCCCTTCAGCAATAAGAGCGTCCGCTATATTGTCAGCAAGATGAATTTTTGTCAGTGGTCCTTTTCCAACAAAGATACGTGTTCCATAGTACCCGGCTTCATCTATATTTCGACGAGCCGTTTCAACATCTTCATTTCGTTGCAACTGGACATAAATAGTAAGCTCGCTTTTCTTTGCTAATTCAATAGCTCTCTTGCCTTTAACATCCCCCAGTAACAAACAGATACCACGCGAAATACCAATTTCGTTAAGAATGGCTTTTGTACTTCTCATATTATTGTTCCCACATTTTAAAATGGTTCCAGCCATAAAAATTGTCATAAATGACAATGCTAACGTCTTAACAAATCTTTTCCTTCCATTCTTACTAAAATCTATTCTTGTAAACATTTTTTACTCCTGTTTATAAATTAAGTGTTCAATATTACTCTTGAGCAATCAGCAAACTGAACTTCGTCCTCTTTATTTTGTACTCATACTTTAGAATGAATATCAGCAACAGGACTCTAACAAAAGAATTGGGGGACTGTTATAAAAACCACTCGTTTCCAAGTAGTCTTCCTGCTCTCTTGTGCAGTATCTCCATATTGCATCGCCAACTCCATCTCACTATCAATTTATTATTGACCTGGAAATCATTATTACAGAAGAACGCCTTTCGCCGAAAGTTGCCTCGTTGGGCAACATGATGTAAAGATTGGGTACGACAACTCGTATTATTCGAGACAGGCTTGGATTATAAAAATCTCACGATAAATAATCAATAATTAAATATAATTATTCTCGGAATTGTAGTTAATTTTACGTCTCCAAAAGCTTTTTAAAGCTTTACACTGAATATTAAGATATAAATTTGATTTTTACAAGTATTTTTTTATTTTTTTCGCCGAAATTCTGACTCCTCCTTAATTGTATTATCTGCTGTCTGATCCATTCTGCTCTACAACTTAAAACATCACCAATTAGCATAATTGACACCGTTGGGCACCATTGCTGCTACAAATAGACACATTTATTTTTTTTATTTTTATTTCGCTTGAAAAATTAATTTTATACAAAAAGTAGCAAGAATTTGCCAGGTAAAAAAAATACTTGATAAAATAAAATCTATATGTTAATATTTAATGCAAAATGTTCAAAATGTTTTAAAGACATACATCAGGATTAGATTTTTCCGGCAGGAGCATTTTTTAAATTATATAATTTTTTAAAAGTGATAAAATGGAAATACCGTTAAGGCATCCATCACCTAATTTCGAAGAGTTAGAAAAAGTAATCAAAGGAGAAAAAATTCCGGAAAGAGTTTACTTTACGGAATTGGTAATTGATGAGGAAGTTAAAAAACATATCACTGAAAATTTTTTAGGAAAAAGGTGGGTTCACTCCCTGCCAGAAAATAAGAAAGATTATTTGAACCAGGATATATATTTCTGGTATAAAATGGGCTATGATTATATAAGAGTTTCAGGAGGAGGAAAAGTAACATTGACCTGGACAAAAAAGAAAAGAAAAACAAAAGATACTGCTCCTCTTTCGAGAGGAAATAGAGAGTGGACTGAAGAAGGAAAGGGTTTAGTTTCTTCATGGAAAGAATTTGAAAAATATTTATGGCCAGTACCAGAAGGAATTGATTATTCCCCATACGAATATACTTCAAAAAATTTGCCCGATGGTATGAAAATGCTTGTATGCCCCTCAGATGGCATTTTTGAAACAGTCAGTAGTTCAATTTTAGGTTTTGAAAATTTGTGTTATCTTATCCATGATAATTTTGAACTGGTAAAAGCAACATTCAGCAAGGTTGGAGAGTTGCTATATAATTTTTATAAAAATATTGTCGAGTTGGAGAACGTTGGCGGTTTTTTTCAAGGAGATGATTTTGGGTATAAAACTTCAAGTCTTCTTTCTCCAAAACTTCTTAAAGAACTTGTTTTGCCATGGCATAAGAAATTTGCTGAAATTGCCCATAAGAATAGTAAAATGTACTGGCTCCATTGCTGTGGAAATGTATTATCTTTAATGGATGATTTAATAGAGTACGTAAAAATAGATGCTTTTCATTCTTTTCAGGATGTTATTATTCCTGTTGAGGAATTTATGAAAAGATATGGGAATAGAATTGCTGTATTGGGTGGAGCAGATATTGATAAACTTACCCGGCAAACTGAACCCGAATTGAGAAAATATATAAGAAGAATCTTAAATGAATGTATGCCAGGCAGATATGCTTTGGGCTCAGGAAATTCTATAGCTAATTATGTTCCACTGCATAATTATTTTACAATATTAGATGAAGGCTTAAAATGGAAAATAATAGAATAAAAAAGATATGAAATGTTTCATAGTCTATCCATTAAAAAGATTGTAAAGAAAAATTAGAACCTGTTCAAAAGGTTCATTTTTTGTAAAATTTTTCTTAAGATTTTTAACTCTTCTTAATGCATTATTTGGTGTTAGATCCGCTCTATTTCTACGATTTATATTGCCGCCATTCCCACGATTTAACACCAAAAGTGGCAAGAATTGGCAAATAATTTTCAGAGATTAATATTATTATCAATTTACTATATTACTCAAATAAATGCTTGTTTTAACCACGAAAAATATCTATTTTAAACTATGATTCAACAGAATTACAGTTATATGCTCATATAAAGTGGATATAGTGAATATCAGATTAAGTCTTGTTTCATCAATAGAATGAAAAGTAAAATTTTAGTATTTTCATATTTATTAATTATTTTAATTTCGCCATTATTCGCAGATAATAAAAATATTTCCGTTGAAACCGGATATGTATCAAGATATATCTGGCGTGGATTTGACATGATTCCTGATAATTATGATGCTATACAGCCTTCCATCACATATACATTTGGGGGGAACCGGTTTTTGGATAAATTTCTTTAGTTCATTCGGAATAAAAGAAAGGACTAATACAAAATTTGCAGACGAACTGGATTGTTCTATCGGTTGCGATAAAATGATATTCAAAAGATCAGTAACTGTTTCAATAGGTCTTGCCTATTATACGTTTCAGCATCTTGAAGGTAAAAACACCACTCCTGAGATTTTTGCAAACTTTATATTTTTAAAATCACAATATTCTCCGATAATCACTGTCTATTACGATATGAATATGGGAGATGGATTTTATATATTGAGTTCAATTTCACGAACAATAGAACCTTTACCACTCTCTTTTGGCATATCTCTGGGTTACAATAATAATCAATACATAGAAGATTCAGGTATCAGTGATATAATATTTTCTTCTTCGTATGAATTAACCATTAGTCAAGTGACATTAACTCCTACTATTTACTATGCATACATTCCAATGGATGAAGTTAACAATGAAAATGAGTTTTGGACAAGTATAAAAATAACGTTTTAATTAACATATGTTCTTTTTTGTAATTTTTATAAAAAAATTTGACTGTAGTTAAGCACTTTTTTAATGAGAAAATAAAAAAAGTTCCTTAATTTTTATATTTATATAATTTTTAAAAATATGCTAACGGACAGAACGCTGCCTGCACACTGTGCCTGCACTTTGTGTTCTGTCCCTACATAATAATCATTTGTGATTAAATATATTGTAGGGACAGGACATTGTCCTGTCCTTCTGTTCTTATTATTTCTCTATTTCAAGAAATATCAAGAAAATATATATCATTTATTATTTAATAAGAACTAATTATTGTATTCTGATGCTAAAAAATGAATAATAAACATTACTAAAATGTATCAATAATATTGGTAAATGTAAATGGAGATAAGTATAGTAAAATGAGAAAGTTAGGTTTATTTATTATTTTATGCTGTCTTTTTCTATTTTCAAATTCTGGTTTAGCCTGTAATGTGCCGGTATTCCGATATGCCCTTGAACGATGGCCTGCCGAAAACTATGAAGTATTCATATTTCATCACGGACCTCTATCTGCTGAGGATAAATTAATTATCAACTGGCTTAAAGAATCTTCAAACAGCAAAATCCCATATTCGAATTATAACGTACATACTTTTGATTTATCTACAAGATTGGAAGGATATATCCGGGATATTTGGGATTCGCTGGATTCACCAGAACTGCCATGTATGGCTGTTTTTTACCCAAACAGCTTTTTGTACGGGGAAAATATCTGGTATGGAGGTCTAACGGCAAAAGATGCAAAAGAATTAATTAAATCTCCTGTACGCACGGAAATTGCAAGGAGAATTCTCAATGGAGAATCTGCTGTCTGGATATTTCTTGAAAGTGGAGACACGGAAAAAGATAACGCTGCTGCTGATATACTTCAAACTCAACTGAAAAGATTGGAAAATTCATTGAAACTGCCAATAATTTCAAGTGATGATATTTTTAATGATTTTGTGAATATAAACGAAAACGGGCCGGAACTGCATGTTGTTTTTTCAATGATACGTCTTTCACGGTCAGATCCTGCTGAATCTTATTTTATCAACATGTTGATGAAAAGCGAACCAGATCTTTTTGAATATATTTCATATCCTATGGCATTCCCTGTTTATGGAAGAGGAAGGGTTCTTTACACACTAATTGGTAATGGTATCAACGAGAGGGTTATTCAAAAAGCTTGCGAATTTATTATTGGGCCATGTTCCTGTATAATCAAGGCTCAAAATCCGGGTGTCGATCTTTTAATGATGACCAATTGGGAGGCATCACTTCAAGGGCGGTGGGTAGAAAATGTTGAATTTCCTACTCTAACCGGTCTTTCAGAATTGGCTTCTATAACAGCCGGGAAAGAAGTTCCCGAAACGGATATTGAAAAGATGGAAGTTGATGAATTGCCGAATCAACTGGCACGAAATATAATACTTATATTTGTAATCATTATTGCGGCTATTATAATTTTAAGTTTAAACATAAAAAGATTTTACAATAAAGAGAATTTATAAGCTGCAGAACGCTAATAGCCGGGAGCTATTTATCTGCGTAATCCGTGGTTCATATTTTTATTAATAATATAGGAGTGAAACTTTTTTCATTGGAGAAACAATGACCCTCTGGCAACTTGTTATTAAAGAAAGTAGATATCAAAGGCTGTCATTCTGCCTCGGTATTCTTGCAGTTATTGTAGCCGTCGGAGTTCTTGTTGCAGTACTGACCATTTTAAGGAGTCACGATCTGCAAACTCAAAAAATTCTTGCATTAAAAGAAGAAGAGATGGAAAAAGAAATGTCTATTATGGAAGACGACTACCGGAAGATCATGAAGATATTGGGATTCAACCTGCTAATTCTGCCTGAAGGTCAGCAGCTTAGTGATTTTTACGCAGAAGGATATGCGACAAAAGATATGCCCGAAGAGTATGTTGAGAGGCTTTCTGCTTCCAATATTATGACGATAAGGCATCTCTTACCAAGTATTGAGCAAAAAATAAGGTGGCCTGAGCAGAGAATGAGGACTATCATACTTATCGGAACGCGCGGTGAGGTGCCTTTTACAAAACGTGACCCCATGGAACCTATCCTTGTTGCGGTGCCACCTGAAAATATAGTTTTAGGTTATGAATTATGGAAAAGCCTGAATCTGAAAGTTGGTGATAAAATCAAGCTTTTAGGTAAGGATTTTAAGGTCAGTGAATGTCATCCGCAACGCGGAAGCAAAGACGATATTACTGCATGGATCGACTTGAAACAGGCACAGGAACTAGTTGGCAAGCAGGGGAAAATTAATGCGATTCTGGCATTGAAATGTCATTGTCTGGGTAATGAAATTGAAAACGTCAGAAAGGATATCAAAAATGTTTTACCAAATACTCAGGTCATCGAACTTGCAAGTAGAGTAATTACCCGGGCGGAAGCACGAGACAGAGCAAAGGAAACTGCTGAGTTTGTGCTGGTCAGCGAAAAAAATTACAGAATCAAACTCCGCAATGAAATAGAAGAGTTCGCCGCATGGTTTGTCCCGCTGATAATTCTGGGTTGTATTGTGTGGATTGGATTTCTCGCTTTTAACAATGTACGGGAACGAAAAGCAGAGATTGGAATTCTTAGTGCTCTCGGGTTGCGGTCAAAACAGATTCTTTTTGTTTTTTTGGCTAAAGCCGTATTACTTGGTATTTTTGGAGCTTTGATTGGTTGTATAGCCGGATTTATAGTGGGACTTGCCTCGGGAGAAACTGTTTTCAATTTTGAAACTGTAAGAACACTTTTTAATCCATTTTTGTTTTTGGTGGTAATGTTAACTGCGCCGATATTAGCTGGTGTTGCGAGTTGGATTCCAGCTCTGATAGCTGCTAAACAGGATCCAGCCGATATTCTCAGGAACGAATAATTATGCTTTTTATCAAAAACCTAAGTAAGGTTTTTAAGGGTCCGAAAGGGATTGTTCAGGCGCTCGAGAGCGTTTCATTGAGTGTTAAAGCAAGTGAATTTGTGGCTGTGCAGGGACCAAGCGGTTCTGGTAAAACTACATTACTTCTCTCAGTGGGAGGGCTGCTTGTTCCATCCGATGGGGAAGTAACTGTTGATAATCAGAATCCATATCTAATGTCTCCTGATAATAGAGCCCACTTTCGTGCTTCAACTATTGGTTTTGCTTTCCAGCAATTTTATTTAGTTCCATACCTTAGTGTTCTGGATAATGTTCTTGTTCCTTCTCTTGCTTTTCCTCAATCAATCGCAATAGACCGAGCCAAAGAACTTATCAACCGTTTTAACCTGACAGACCGCATTGGTCATGTTCCTGGAGAACTCAGCACTGGCGAGCGCCAACGTACTGCTATGGCAAGAGCTCTCTTAAACAATCCAAAGCTTTTACTCGCGGACGAACCTGTTGGTAATCTGGATAATGAAAATGCCAATATTGTGCTTAGCGTTTTGGAAGAATTTGCCAGCTCAAGCGGAGCAGTTCTCATGGTTACACACGACAACCGCGCAGCAAAATATGCTCACAAAACTTTACAACTAAAAAATGGAAAATTATTATAAATTTTATGAATTAAATACTAAGGAAGATGTAAGAATATACATCATGGATAACAACGATTTTCACATGTTTTGTGTATATAAAACGATTTAATTAAAATTGAGAAAATTTAAAGTTTTGACAATAATTTAAACTTTGAAACTAAATAAGTTTTTTAAAAATTTGTTTAGTTACATTTAGAAACGTTAATGCAACTGCTAATGTTAGGGAGAAATTGTTATGTTCGTCTGTTGGAATAATTTGAAAAAATACTTTTTCAGCACATTCATTTTTTGTTTGACTTTTAACTGGTTTCTTCATATTCAAGATGTAACGGGTTCCGACTGGCCCATGTGGCGATATGATGCTGGGCGCACTGCTGCATCTCCTGTTGAACTTCCAGAACAACTGTATCTCCAATGGGTACTTCAATATCCAAAGCGTACTATGGTATGGGATGATCCACTAAATCATGACTTAATGCCATATGACAGAGTTTTTGAACCGGTTGTAATGGGTAAGACTATGTTTATCGGTTTTAACGACTTTGATAAAATAACAGCAATTGATACTGAAACTGGAGGAGAAAAATGGTCATTCTATGTAGACGGACCTGTACGTCTTCCTCCGGCTGCCTGGAATGGTAAGGTATATTTTACGAGTGATGATGGTTATCTTTATTGTGTAAGTGCCTTAAACGGAAAGCTGGTTTGGAAGTTTCGCGGAGGTCCTTCTGAGCAAAAAGTTCTTGGTAATAAACGCTTTATTTCCATGTGGCCAGCCCGTGGAGGTCCTGTCTTAAAAGACGGCACAGTCTATTTTACCGCCTCTATCTGGCCCTTTATGGGAATCTTCATCTATGCGCTTGATGCGGAAACCGGAGAGGTTGTCTGGATAAATGACGGAACAGGTGCACAATATATGCTCCAGCCTCATAACTCTCCTTCTTTTGCAGGAGTTGCACCGCAGGGAGCACTTGCTGCAACAAAAAATAAACTGCTTATTCCGGGAGGTCGCAGTGTACCTGCATGCTTTGACCGGAACAGCGGAGAGTTTTTATACTACAAACTTTCTTCCAGCGGTAAAACCGGCGGATCCTTCGTCTGTACTACAAGTGGAGTATTTTTCAATCACCACAGAGAAAAAGTAACAACTATGTATGGTCTTTCAGATGGAGATGCGATTGTAAAAAGAATAGGCAAACAACCGGTTCTGACTGAAGAAATATATTACTTCTCAGGAAATTCAATAATTGCCATTGATGCTAAGAAGATTCAAAAAAATCCAAAAAAATTGAAAGAAAGCATTCTGTGGGAAGTTAAAGTCGATGCGTCTTACGATTTAATCAAGGCAGGAAATCACTTATATGCCTCAGGAAAACAAGGTATCACCGCAATAGATTTAATTGGTAGAAAAGAAAAACCGAATGTTTTATGGACAAAGAAGGTCGATGGACAAATAGAAAGGCTTATAGCTGCAGACGAAAAACTCTTTGCTGTAACACTCGATGGACGAATTATGGCTTTTGGAGCAAAAAAGACGACACCTGCAATAAACAAATATCAACTGGTTCTGACTGAAATTTCTGACCAAATTAACCAAAAGGCACGCTACGTTCTTGACCAGACAGGAGTAAAAGAGGGGTATGCCTTGTTGTATGGTATTAGCAGCGGGGATTTTTTAGAAGCTTTGCTGCGTAATTCAAATTTACATATCACTGCTGTTGATTCTGACCCTTCGACTGTTGAAAAGATGAGACACCGGTTTAATATGTCTGAACATTATGGTAAACGCATTGCTGTTCACCATGGAGACCCATTTACATTCATTGTTCCACCTTATGTTGCATCTCTGACTATAATAGATGACCTTGAATCAGCAGGTTACCAATGCAGTAAAAATTTTCTAAAACGCATTTTTTACTCTATGCGCCCCTATGGTGGGAAACTCTGGCTGAATATTGAGAATGAGGAAAAAAGAGCGTTCTTGAAGATGGCTGAGGAAACCAAATTAGATGGTTTGCAGGATCTCTCTAAAGCAGGCATTACTATATTGTCTCGCGAAGGTCCCCTGCCGGGTTCAGCCGACTGGACTCACCAGTATGGAAACATCTCAAACACTACAAAATCGAATGATAGTCTCGTCAAACTGCCCCTGGGGATAGCATGGTTTGGAGGAAACTCCAATCTTGATGTCCTCCCCAGGCATGGCCACGGACCTCCCGAACAAGTGATAGGTGGAAGACTTTTTATTGAAGGAATGGACTGTATAAGTGCACGGGACGTTTATACCGGCCGCGTAATTTGGAAAACTAAACTGGATAATCTGGGGAATTATGGCGTGTTTTTCGATGACACATATAAAGATGCTCCGACTGACCCGAGTTATAACCAGATACATATTCCCGGGGCAAATTCAAGGGGAACAAACTTTGTAGCCACACTTGACTATGTGTATGTTGTACAGGGAGGAGAATGCCACGTTCTTGATTCCGCAACGGGAAAAGTCGTAAAGATAATTTCACTGCCTGCTAAAGATAATGGAGAATTACCTCAATGGGGATATATTGGAGTTTATAAGGATTATCTTATTGCCGGCTCTGATTTTACAACATATTCTGAATTGGTTTCAAAAGATAGTACGTGGAAAGAATATTTATCAAAACTATCTTCAAGCGGACGCGTTTTTACCAATTTTGATAATTCCGCAAGTAAAGAACTGCTCGTTATGAACCGCCATACTGGTAACATCCTCTGGCGCTATAATGCCAGGCATGGCTTTATTCACAATGCAATAGCCGTAGGAAGTGATAAAATATTCTGTCTGGATAAAATCCCGCCTCTAATCGAAGAGCAATTGGAAAGACGGGGCTTATCACCTCCCGATACATACAGTCTGAAGACATTTGATATACGTACTGGAAAAATTATCTGGGAAAGTAATAAAGATATTTTTGGAACATGGCTGAGTTATTCAAAAGAATATGATATCCTACTTCAGGCATGTCGCCCTTCCAGCGACATGCTGAGGGGTGAAGAAGGTAATCGCATGATCACATACAAAGGACTGGATGGTACTGTATTATGGGATAAAAAAGAAAAATATAACACATTTCCAATACTGCATGGAGATAAAATTATTACAGAAGGAAAAGTATCCAGCCTGTTGACAGGAGAACCATTATATAGAGATTCACCGCTAACGGGTAAAAAGGTTCCCTGGAATTGGCAGCGTCAATATGGCTGTAATTATCCTATTGCCAGCGAACATCTGATTACATTTCGGTCCGCTGCTGCCGGCTATTATGATTTTACCAATGACGGCGGTACCGGGAATTTAGGTGGTTTCAAATCAGGATGTACTTCTAATCTAATTGTTGCTGATGGTGTTTTGAATGCACCCGATTACACGCGGACGTGTCAGTGTTCTTACCAGAACCAAACTTCACTGGCACTTATTCATATGCCTGATGTTGAAATGTGGACGTTCAATATTATTGATTTGGATGATGCTCCGGTCAAAAGGGTAGGTATTAACTTCGGTGCACCCGGAGACCGTATGGCGAACAATGGAACACTCTGGTTAGATTACCCAAGTGTCGGTGGTCCATCACCGAATATTCAAATTGGTATAACCCCTGAAGAGCCGGAATGGTTTCGCCATCATTCATCACGTATTGAAGGTGAAGAACTCAAATGGGTTGCGGCATCAGGTTGCAAAGGAATGAAGAACATAACAATAAGACTGGCAAAGAAATCAGAGAAAGAGCGCTCATATACAGTGCGTCTTCACTTTGCTGACCCGGAAGATTTACTGCCAAACAATCGTGTTTTTGACATTTCAATTCAGGGAAAGCAAGTATTGAAGAACTTGGATATTATAAAAGAAACGGGTGCTTCATATAAAACACTTGTGAAAGAATTTAAAAATATTCTTATTAAGGATAACTTGAATGTTGAATTTAATCCGAGCGATATTTTGAATAAAAACGCTCCTATTATCAGCGGTATCGAGATTTTTGCTGAAGAAATTGACAAGTTGGAATGATATTAATTATTCACTAACTGTTTCTTTTGATTATTTCGTATTTTAAAGTAAAATAAATATAATAATTTTAGGTAATTACAAATGGTGGGCGATACTGGACTCGTCCTCCTGAGGCGGATCCGCCTATGGCGGAAACCAGTGACCTCCTGCTTGTAAGACATATGCTCCTACTTTTTAAATAACTTTGTAACTCTTTAAAAATCAACTTAACCACGTATGGCTGCTGAATTTACAAAAACGCTTTAAATTCCCACCATTCCCACGATTGCCACGATTTTTACACCATTATTGGCAAGGTCGATAATATGTAAACTAAAAATTTTTTTTAATGTATTTTTTTACTCTTCTGAAATTAAAATAAAAGCTATATTTTAATTTTTAAGGCAAATTATTTAAAATGTTTGTAGGCATACAATTTATTAACATAACGGTTGGTTTATCAAATGCCAAAACTTTATATAATACTAAAGAATTAATGAAATCTTTTAACATTATTAACTATTGTTTCTTCTGATTTTTAAAATGAATATCAGCAAAGTCCATATAACGCTCCCAATCGTATATGGTTACATCATGCCTCCCAGGCCTGATGTGGTACCCAATTGTGCTAAAGACTGGTTCATTAACTCTGGGCATTTCAGTAACAGCTAAACCTTTGGTACCAAGAAGACGGTATACAGGATCTGCAAATAGTGCCGAAAGAAACTCACCGCGTGGGTCAGCCCATAGATCTTCCTCTGCACTAACTATGTACACTGGGCGCGGAGCAATCAATGTGATGAGCATATGTTGGTCTATTGGTAAAGCGTTTTCATTGTCGTTGTATTTCTTGAAATTTTCACAAAACCAGTGTGGAAAGCTATTGTTGATTAGCTTTACGGTCTCGCCGAACCTTCTTCGTGACAGCGCTGCACCTCCGCAGCCTGAGTTATTTGAGATAACCAATGCAAAACGTTGGTCTTGTGCACCTGCCCACAACGCTGTTTTTCCGAGGCGCGAATGACCCATAACAGCGACAAGTTCCTGATTTATATCTTCGTCGGTTTCAAAGTAATCCATCGCACGGCTTAATCCCCACGCCCACGCACCTATTGAACACCATTCATCGGGCATCGGCCTTGTCTGTCCTGTTTTATAAAATAGAGGATGTACTCCGTTTTTAAAACCATCATCAAAATCCGGGTCTAGGTCACCATAATAAATAGTAGCCAGAGCATAGCCACGCTCAAGGATACGCTCAACTGGCCATCTACTGGCTGCCATTCCACGAGACGCTTCAGTAGCTCGATTTTCAATTATACCGAATTTCTTATTGTTTCGCATCCACTGTCTCGACAATGTGATACTTGGATCATTATGGATTGCATGGTTGCCGTTAAAGGTTAGTCCTAAAAATAAAGGTACCGGTTTCGGTTTGTCGTTAGGCAGATAGATTAGGATGTCCATTTTTGGACCATCATTTCTACCTGTGAGATAGACAGTAACCTCTTTGCTGGTTGCCATGCCATCAAGTGCTTTCTTGTCCACTGATGTAACATAAAAGGTCATATCCTCGGGTTTCCCCGGTATTTTGCCATAAACATTCTGCTCGAATAGTTCGAGGATTTCCTGCCTTCGCTGTTCCCACCATATTTTAGAATCTGTTACCTTTCTTCCATTGGAAAGTACAAGTGGATCAGGCAGTTTGTACTCTGGCACCTTAGTTTCATCATAGTTGACATCTTGTCTCTGTCCAGCAATATTCATAACACATACTATTAGCAATACAAAAAGGCTCTTCCACACAAATTGATTTATGTTGCTAAACATAATTAAAAACACTTTGAATCGGTTAATCCCAAGCCGCATAAACTGCGACAACCTTGAAATACTAATTTTTTCCAAATACTTCATTTTAAATATTCCTTATATAAATTTTAACAAAATAACTATCATAAATATTAATAATAAATTAAAAAATTGTCAAGAGATAATCTGTTTACTCAGAAAAAATCTAAATCATTTTATTTTATTTGTAATCTAACACAATAATTGGAATCCTGACATTTAATATTAAAAGTAGTAAGAATTTAAATTTAGGGACACAATGCATATTTTTTTTATTTTTTAGTTTTTTTCCCCGTTTTTTTGGTGAAATAATGCGTACAATACTATTGCGGAATGTTAAATACGAAAATGTATAATTTTTTAGCCATATTGTCAAGAAATAAGTACTATGTCTCCGAATTTATTGAAGGAAGAATGAGGAAGTACGAATGACGAATGAAAAATAGAGGCACAAAGGGGAAGAGGGAAAAGAAGTACGATTTACGATAATTGAACCGCTGACCCACAGGGCAAGGGCGCAGAAAAAAGGGTTTATGATTTTAGAAATTCCCCCTTAGCAAAGGGGGATTAATACGCCATATTTACGGCGTATTAAGGGGGTTGTATATCTTCAATCCATGTTTCAATTATTTTCAAATATAGTTGAATTTTGAAAGATGAGGATATTCAGGGTGCGACAACTCCAGCCAATCGAGCCATACGAAGTAGTAATTTTTACCCTGATTAAAATCGTAGGGGCGGATTTATCCGCCAATATTCTAAGTTTTTTAGTTGACCCTGATTGAAAATCGTAGGGGCGGATTTATCCGCCCAAATTCATTGTGTTGTTACTGCTTAAGACCATATTCATTAATTATTAAACAAGAAGGGCGGGCAAGCCTGCCAGAGGCGGGTAAACCCGCCCCTACGCTCTTTTGGTGACAAAACCAACAGAGAGCAGAAAAGGGATTTAATATATATAATTTCTTTTTTAAGTTGACCCTAAGCAGTTTAGAGGTAAAGAAATTAAACAGAAAAAAATGTAAAGATTTAAAATAAACATTTACTGATGAACCTACCTGAACTAATTTGAAGCATTGAGCTTAAGTCTGCTGGATACCTGTGTTAGAAAATATTTATATAAGTTAATAGTCTAAGACTTCTGATGAAATATCGATTGCTTTTTCTTTCGTTTTTTTAAGCTTTTCAGAAAACTTTAAAATTCCTTCTCTATAAAGGATTATATGTAGAGTAAGTGGTATTTCCTTTGGCCATTCTGGATGATTTCTATAGTCAGCTTCTATATTTTCAACAACAATTCTTCTTCTCAATGGAACTTTAAGTAGACTTTTGCGTAGATCTTCAAAATTTAATCCTTTATACGAAATAAAGAAATCAATATCTTTTGCATCATCTATAGGAATTGTTAAAGTTGAACCAAATAGCATAACTCTATCGATATGATTTTTGTACTTTATAATTAAAGATTTTAAATCATTAATAGCCTTTTTAATTTCATGATGTTTAATATTAAAATAAATCATGACTGATTACTCCAAATTATTTAAAGTTGTATTAAATATTCCATATAAAATATACTATCTGTGAAATTATTGCTCCTGCGATTAACCAGGAAACATTCGCAATTTTTTGAGCAATTATTGGTTTTATACCAAAAAGTCGTTTTTCATAAGTAATTAAAGCTAAAAAAAATTCACTTTCTATAAGTCCTTTTTGCTCAAAAATAATAGAATTATCGTTTTTTTGCTTTGGTGTTGGATGAGTTGCCGTAGAAGTTACTTTTTTAGGAAGTGTAAATGAAACTTGAATTTTATCACAAGGATAATCATGTGCACACCAGAACCAAATACAACCAATCCCTCCTAATGTCGTAATATTTTTTACTTTTTCAATTTTTGTAAAACATTTATATTTAAATTCATATGTGTCTCCAATTTTTAAGGATTTGCCAAAGTATATTTCTAAACAGCCATTTTCCTCGGCAGTTTTAAGTGATGACATTGTATATCTAAGTCCATCACCATCTTTGTCTTCAACATAATTAATATATACTTCATCAGCTTTATAGGCGAAGGTCTCTCTAAATACATCTTTTCCATCTTTCTTCTTTTTGAGAATATAGGAGGTTATATAATCAGCACTTTC
>JAUWXV010000071.1 GCA_030616165.1 bacterium
GTTTGATTTTTGAGCTTGCCTGAGCGATATTAGTTAATAGGAACTTAAAACATAACGAAAATTAAGATTAAAGTCATATTTGATTTTAATATGGGGAATATCGAATAAAGACAAAATATGAATGCTGTTGGAATAGATTTAGGAGGAACTTCGGCAAAACTCGCTGTTGTCGACAGCGAGGGAAAAATACTTCAACATCGAAAATCCGTCTGGGACCGCAGGGAAGCAGTCGATGATATACTCGTGCCGTTAATTGCTGAATTAAAAGATATACTGAGATCAACACAGGAAGGTGGAAGTGATGTTGCCGGAATAGGACTTTCAACTCCCGGTTACCTGAACGATGACCGCACGGGAATTATTTATGCGGCGAATCTTCAGATGCTAAATGGATTCCCGTTGGTTAAAACTCTGGAAGAAGAGACCGGGATGAGGGTAATGATGGACACGGATGTCAATGCAGGTGGGCTGGCAGAGGCCGTTCTGGGAGCGGGTAAGGATTTCAAAAGAGTATTGTTTGTAAGTATTGGAACGGGTTTGGGAGGCTCTCTTATTGTTGACCGCAAGTTGGTTCGTCACACAAGACATGGCATAGGGCATCTGGGGCATATTATCCTTCAGCCTGATGGTGAAATATGCGGATGCGGTAATCGCGGTTGTGTTGAAACGCTTGTCTCTGCTCAGGGAATTCACAGAATCGCTGAAAAGATTTTACCTCACTATCCCACTTCTATTCTTTATGAATACTCCCGTTCAGGGAAAAAAATTGAGGCACTTGATATTTATCTTGCTGCCCGAGACAAATCCGATACGGCTGCCGTAGAAATTCTTCAACAGGAAGGAGCATGGCTGGGATTAGCCTTATATAATTTTTGCGCAATTTGTGCCCCTGAGGTAATAGTTGTCGGTGGAGGATTATCGGAAGCGGGAAATTTTATTCTGGATAAGGCGCGTGATGTTTTAAATGAGAGATTGAATCCTGATTTATACGGAAAAGTAGAAATTAAACAGTCTCATTTTGGAGTAAATGCCGGTGTGGTAGGAAATGCTGTAAATGTTATGCAGTTAATAAGAAAGAATATCACCTGAGTAAAATTTGCTTAATCAGATATTTAGAAGTCAGAAAAGTGCCACGGGTAAGATAACCGCGGCAATCAAGGAAATTATTTAATAAGATATTTAGAGGTCAGAACGAAATAACCATTTATATCAATATCTATTTCTCATAGCAATAAATTTGTTTTGTTAGTATGAATTTATCATTCCTGGATTTGCTGGTAATTGCCGCGTACCTTGGTATTGTTGTCTGGTTGGGAATCTGGTCTGGCAAAACGCAAAAAAACACGAGGGATTATTTTCTTGGCAGCAAGATTATTCCCTGGTGGGCTATGATGATTTCAATCGTAGCAACTGAAACAAGTGCCCTGACCTTCATCGGTATTCCATCTATGGCATATGGTTCTGATTTAACATTCCTTCAATTAAGTTTTGGTTATATCATAGCCCGGTGTATTGTTAGTTTTACTCTCCTGAAACGATACTATGAACATGATGTGACAACGGCGTACGGTTATTTGACATACCGTTTCAGTCCACAGGTCAAAAATGTTACGAGTATCATATTTTTAATTGTCCAGGCATTAGGAAACGGCGTGCGTGTATTTGCAATCGCACTCGTCCTTGAAGTTATTACCGGTTATTCCCTGATTTCTATTCTTATAGTAATTTGCGGTGTCACGATAATATATACCATA
This sequence comes from bacterium, assembly GCA_030616165.1. Lineage (GTDB taxonomy): Bacteria > SM23-31 > SM23-31 > JAUVVT01 > JAUVVT01 > JAUWXV01. The sequence goes on from JAUWXV010000071.1 coordinate 1,755, forward strand.
CTGGGCGGCATGAAAGCAGTTATTTGGACAGATGTTCTGCAGGCGGGAATTCTCATTACGGGAGGAATTGTATCTGTTGTCCTTCTGCTTGTCAAATTGCCATTTTCTTTTTCAGAGCTTGTTTCAAATCCAATCATCGCTGAAAAGCTTACCCTGTTTAACTTTTCAACTTCATTATCAACTCCTTATACGTTCTGGGCATGTGTATTAGGCGGCGCTTTTTTCGGTATGGCATCACATGGAACGGACCAGGTTATGGTACAGCGACTATTAACCTGTACTTCTATAAAACAAAGTCAAAAAGCGTTAATAGTAAGTGGATTTGTTGTTGCCGTACAATTTTTTCTCTTTTTATTTGTTGGGATTTTATTGTATGCTTTCTATCATCTGTTACCTCATCACGGACAGGTAATACCTGATAATCCGGATAAAATATTTCCATATTTTATATCACAAGAATTCCCGATTGGTCTTGCAGGACTTGTCATCGCAGGAGTACTATCAGCAGCCATGTCAACGCTTTCGGGTGCGTTGAATGCTTTTTCAGCAACGACTATTACCGAGCTTTATGTACCTTACATGAAAAAAGAACGAAGTAATTCACAATTGCTGAACCTCTCGAGATTCGCAACATTCGCATGGGGAGTTGCAATGGTTGGTATTGCGTATATGGCACGTAATTGGGGTCAGGTATTAGAAGCAGGTTTGACTATTGCCTCTTTTGTGTATGGGGGTATGTTAGGTGTTTTTCTCCTTGGACTGTTCTTTCCCCACGTATCTTCTCGAGACGCAATAATTGGTATAGCAGCAGGTGTTCTATCCGTCGTATTGACGGCTTCTTATACGACCGTTGCATGGCCGTGGTTTGTTATGATAGGCGCTGGAGCTACAATTTCAACTGCTTTAGTGGTTTCCTTAATGTTCTCAAAAATGATAAAACAATAGCATTTTAAATTTTATAAAGAACTTTTATAAATTTATATGTAATAAGTTAATTGAGCAAATATTTACAAAGAGCTTATTCAATTTTTCCTGACCATATAAATGAAGAATCATATCAAAAGTATGTCAGCAAAAAATATACTTTTTAATGATAACCTGTTCTTCTGACAAGGCTGAATCCCGAATTTTGAAAAGATGGCTACGAGATGAAATTAGTCTATTTTTAAAAAGTCCTTGCGATTTTTATCGGTTTTGTTTATCATTACGGGGAATATTAGAAGATCTGTTAACAGGAGTTATAAAATGAAGAAGCGTTTTATCTTTTTCCTATTGGCAGTATTAACTCTTTTAAACTGTGCACGATTCCGTCCGATAAGAGTACCCGGTCTGCCTGAGAAGGCTGTTCCCGAGATTGCACAAGAACTTCGAGGGGTCTGGGTTGCAAGATTCAACTGGGCTGATGAAGACCCTGAAGTTATGCGCCTCAGGATTATTGAGATCTTCGAGCGGATATCCCGCGGTAATTTCAATACTGTATTTTTTCAGGTCCGCGGGCAGGCGGAGACACTTTACCCTTCACCTATCGAACCTTGGTCGAAGCTTACCGGTTTTAAAGATCCCGGTTTTGATCCTGTTGCACTTGCCGTAGAGGAGGCTCATAAACACGGTCTGAAATTTCATGCATACATGAACCTCCTTCCAATGTGGAATGAAGAAAATCCACCGGAACCCGTAAACCATATCTATCATACCCATGGTCCCCAGTCCGGCGACAAGAATTGCTGGGTCTGCTATGGTCCAGATGGGAAACCGATGAAGTTAAATGAGTATTATTATATGAATCCTGCGCTCCCGGAAGTTAAGAGTTATCTTAAGAAAGTATTCCGACACTTTGTGACAACATATGACGTTGACGGGATTCACTTTGACCGGATTCGCTATCCAGGCACAGATTACATCAATGACCCTTATTCCAAAAAAAAATTTAAAGCGGACAGCCTAAAAACTGCCGTTTCAAGAACGGACTGGGCGCGTCGCAAATTGACCGGCCTTGTGGAGGATGTTGTTACAGAAATCTTAATTGTTAAACCATATCTGCAAATTTCTGCAGCTACATGGGGGCTCTATAAGACAAAGGATGTTAAAGGATATGAACATTTTAATTCAGGGTATGCAAATTATTATCAGGATGCTATCGATTGGCTGGACAAAGGTATCATGGATTTTATTGTACCGATGATTTACTGGGATATGCCGGAACCTAAACCGAATTTTCATGAATTATGGGACGATTTCAAAAAGCGGACAGCGAATCATCATCATATTTTTCCCGGAATGAGGGTGCGTAAAGAATGGATAACAAACGGTGAAACTTTCAGGCAGGTGAAATATTTACGACAGAACAGCGGTAGAGGACATGTTATGTGGTCTTATTCTGCCATCACAAATGATATGGAGTTGGAATTAGTTAGAAAATTTATTTATCCCAAAAAAGTAGTTTCATCAGTCGATTTGAGACGTATATATTCTAAAAATGTGGTCTCCATTAAGTTCACAAGGGCTGATTCTACGGTTTTATCCGGTGAAGATGTAGAAATAGAGCAATATTTTAGGCAGAAAACGGCAGATTCAGAAGGTCGGATCGGCATTATATTGCCGGAAATACCGGAACAATTTGAAATCAACACACTGGATTCAAATATTCCGATCCCAACCAGGGACTGGAAACAGCCGTTCAAATATACTGTGAAATCTGACGGGTCATATTACAGAGAAAGCCCCTGGGTGGAATTCAGGCGGATGCCCTCTGCTCTGACAAACCAATCGGGATACGATTTCTTGTGCAAAACATATTATCCTGCAAAAACATACATTAACGGTGACTCTGTAAAAATTTACAGAACAGGGATATTTTTTAAAAATATCACCTTCAAAGAAGGAGCTAACCGGGTAAAGGCTGAGATAATAACACCGGATTCTTTAAAAGCAATATATGAGCGGGAATTTTATTATGAAAAGGAGGACAGAACCCGCAAATCTTTCCCGTTGTGGATAGATGAGGAATCAATCGAACCCTCTGTAGGCCATGTCCTTCTTGACGATGATGTTGTTCGGATAAGTTTTATGGGATCAAAAGGGCAGAATGCATATGCTGAGGTAAAACCGGGTAAAACAAAGATTGCATTATCCAGGGATGATTTTTACGATTACAGCCAGTACAGTTGTGATATTTACTTAAAATCCCTGAAGAAACATGATGACCTTAAAATCACAATTTTTCTTGAGCCATCAGGGAAAGAAAAAGGTATCAAAAAACTTAAACATACCATAAAACCTGTCATCCGTGTACAAAACAGAGCGGATTTTCCTCTTGTCAAAGTGAAAAATGCCGGCTCGATAGTGACGTATAATCTTGGGCAGATACGCCTCGGAGGTCCAATTATCGGAGAATATGATCCGGGAGTTATTTTTAAGGTGAACGGCACAATCGGCAACAAATACAGAGTTTATTTGAATAACGATGAAACAGGTTTCATCAATATTGCTAATGTTGAAATACTGCCTGAAAAAACCTCAAATCCGGGATACTATATCCGGTCTATGATGGTGGGTCCCGGCATGAATGAAGATATAGTTTCTATACCATATCGCGAACCTGTGCCATATGCCGTCTTCCCGGAGCCGGACCTGAACAGGATAGTCATTTCATTATACGGCGTCAAGACCAGCAGCACCTGGATAACGCACCTGAAAGGTCTGGAGACAATAAAAAAAGTTACCTGGGAACAACCTAAAAGTGAAACTTACCGTGTTATCGTTAATTTGAAATCATCGAAAATCTGGGGGTATGAACTAAAACCAGAAGGCAGGTCACTTAAACTGAGAATAAAACATCCCCCGGTTTTGTTCATGAATAAAGACAGTATCAACATTCGCGGACTTAAAGTAGCAATAGAAGCAGGGCACGGAGGCAGCAGCAGGGGAGCAGTAGGACTTTCCGGACTTTTTGAAAAAGAGGTGAATTTAGATGTATCGAAAGAACTGGAAAAAATACTTTTGGATAATGAAGTTGAGGTAATCCAGATACGCGAGACCGATATGGATATGTCGATAACTGAAAAACATAATAAAGCAGATAAATCAGGAGCAGACCTGGTTGTAAGCATACATGCAAATGCCGGCGGTGGAGGTTATCTCAGAGTATCCGGGACAAGTACATATTACAATAATCCTTTCTGGGCGGAGTTTGCGGAAAAAGTATATGAAAGGCTGCTTCAGATAGATTTAAAAGAATTTGGAGTAGTCGGTTCATTTAACTACAGGGTTATACGTCTGTCATCAAAACCGACGATATTAGTTGAACAGGCATTTATGAGCCACGCTGAAGATGAAGAAAAACTGGCTTCTAAAATATTTAGGAGAAGAATTGCCCGGAAGATTTTTCAGGGTATCGTGGATTATTTAGAATATTTGACTGAATAGGCAGAAAATTACTTTAATTAGTGCCATGTTAAATAATAAATGATATATATTTTCCTGACATTTTTTGAAATTGAGAAGTAATAAACGAAATAAAATAAACTTTTACTTTATAAAGAAGGACAGGACAATGTCCTGTCCCTACAAGATATTTAATCATAAATGATTATTATGTAGAGACAGGGCACAAAGTGCAGGCACAGTGTGAAGGCAGTGTTCTGTCCGTTAACATATTTTTGAAAATTATACAAATATAAAAATTAGGGAACTTTTTTTATTTTCTCATTAAAAAAATGCTTAACTCCAGTCAAATTTTTTTGTAAAAATTACAAAAAAGAACATATGTTATTTAACATGGCATTAGCTATTAGCGAGGATAAACGGAATTTGGTGGACTACGAAGCCCACTTATTATGTGCCTCGGGTAAGATACCCGAGGCAATCATGGGCTTATTATGCGAGATACACGAGGCGAGCATGGTTTTCTTCGACGTCTGGTTCTTCCGGGGGAAAATCAAAAACTGGTCACCGGGCAGTTTATTTACGAAAAAATGTTTGTATCTAAGTATTTAGAATTGCACTAATGCATATGCCCTTATACGGCGGAAATAACTGGCATGGCGAACAGGACCTGCGGAAAAAATTTGGACCACTATTTAATAAAGGTCAGATAGATTTGCTGATTTGCGGGCATACGCATAGATTTGCCAGAATTTCTCCACAGGAGGGAAAAAATGCATATCCCATAGTAATCGGTGGAACAAATAATAGAATTAAAATTGATGTGTCTGAAAATCAGTTCAAGACAACTGTCTCGCTAATTGATGGTACTGTTGTGGATGAATTTATTACTGAAAAGAAGTAAGATTTATAATCGTTAGGTTGTTATACCAGACTGACCCAATTTTTCGCGGAGTCTTATCTGAAGAGCTTTATTAAAATAATATCTCTCTGTAATTTGGGTTTTTTTCATTAAGTAGACAGCATATTTTAAATAATGACCAATTAGGAATTTGTGGAGTTGTATAAATTTTGCCTGAAAATTATTTTATACCAGTAATATATTTTATTAATTTTTAACGACGTTAAAAAATTAATTCTTTTCTATTTTTTTTCTTGCAATGTTAATGATTATTGTTTAGATTAATCGAGAAAATTCATTTCGAAAAAGGTAAGTCCTAAAGAAATTCAACATTCCTGGGTCTAAATAGAGTTTGGAATTGTTCATTTGATTATATATTACCCTTAATTATAATCTGAATATCCACATTTGATATATTTGATATCTTTGGTGTAAAAACATGCCAGCCAAGAGTTCAACCAAGGATACCAATCAATTCAATCATGGTTATTGGAGAAAAGTTAGTTTTGTTTTAAGATAATTTCTGCTTAAACATTAGAATATTATCTTATTCAATTAATCATTATTTAATTTAAATTTTTCTTTCATCACAAAATCAAAATCGTTAACCGTCTCAAACAAGGAGGTGAATTACAATGAGGAAAAAGATTAAATATCTAATTTTCATAGTTTTTTTCTTAACAAATTGCGCATTGCAGCAGCAATTGGGCATGGTAGAAGGGGAAAAAGTCAGCCGTAAAACTGAAGAAGGTCTTCATACTGTTATGTTCGAGACTCCTAATGGGAAGATAAGTGTGAACTTACCCGATGATACTGCAAGAGAAGATGTTATTTCAGGAACTGTTATCGCTGAACCTGCAGGTAAAACAGAAAAGGAACGTGCAAAAAATCGAGATGTTCTGAATGGTTATGTAGTAGAAATAGACAATCAAAGGACCCCCACAATTAACAAATTGGGGAAATGGCTTATACCAGCTGTATCTCTACTCCCTATTATTCTCTGGGACCCAGATGGAAAAGAAGTTGGCGAAATAGAGATTCCTGTCCTTGACGAACCTCCAGAACCTGTTGATTTTCAAATCCCTACAATAGGACAAGCAGGACATCCAATTGTGATACCAGGAACTTTTGATGGTGATTATGCAAATACAGGAGTTCAAGTAGGAGACGAAGATGTTTCTTTTTTGGCAGAATCACCGAGACAAGCAATTTTTGAAAGTCCACAAGATATTACAGGTTCTACGGTTATCAGATTAACAGAAGGAGATTTTGAGGCAGACAGTGAATTTCGAAATATTGATGTTAACCTTGCGGCTCCCAAATTGACACTCACTAAAGGGGAGATGACTGAGTTAACTGTGACAGTGGGAGGTCTTGAAGGTTTTGATGGAGAAATACCGCTTCAGATTACTAATGTGACACCGGGCGTTGTTGACATAGAAAGAGGAGGTACTATTATTATTAAGCCGGATGATATAGAAGCAGGAGTTTATACACATACATGTCCTCTTACAGGTATTAGCCCAGGCGCTTTTGTTGTTTCTGCTAATGTTCTTACACCATACGCATTTCTGGAGCTTATTTCACCAGCAGATGGAGAAGAGATTGATATATCTAACCCTACTTTTCAGTGGACACCTGTTGATATTCCAGATGTAACATATACTTTAACCGCCTGGCAACTACCTGAACAATTAGGAGAAAGAGTAGCAGAAGGATATAGGCTTACCGAAGGAGATTTGGCATATATCGAGCCATATTTTGTTGATGATGGAATTATAGGAACATCCTTAATTTCTCCGAGAGATTTAGAACCTGGGTTTACTTATGGCGGACAAGTGGAATCCTTTTTAGGAAACAATCTCATTTCCTCAAGTATGCTTTTGGGATTTAGTTTAGAGGTTAAGGAAGGTGAGCATATTACGGAAGCTCCATATAATACTAGTTATATCCCGGTAGGCAACAGGCATATTTCTAGAGAAGGTCCATATAAAACCTGGTATATTCCAAGAGGTACTATACATATTAGAAAGGGCGCTAACGAGTCGATGTATTATCCAAGGAGCTGGATACATATTTCCAGAGGTGAGTATGCATCAAAATACAGACCGAACAGGAGATATTATCATGTACCCTCAGGCAAATATGCAACAAGGGATGTACCATATGGACATTTACTCGATGGTCCTTATACACAGTATATACCAGGAGGAGGAAGACATATATCCTCGGGTCAATATGATACAAAGTATATACCAAGAGGTGGACGGCATATATCTCAAGATACAAGGTACGCACCAGAAGGTTCTGTTCATATTAGATCAGGGGAAGATAGGACAAAAACAAGACCAAGCGGTTCTACTCATGTCAGGAAAGGTGAAGATAGGTCAAAGTATCAACCAAGAGATAAAAATAGAGAACCTGAGGAACCTAAAGAGCCTGAAAAACCTAAAGAGCCTGAGAGTCCCAAGGACCCTGAAAAGCCTGAGGAGCCCGAGAAGCCTAAAGAAGAGAAGAAATGATAAAAGGAGTGTTTAATGTGTGGACAAAAAAGATGGTGTTGTATTATTTATTGATAATCACTGCTGGCGGTCAAACAGGATGTGCCAATAACTTGAAGATGACAAATGCTTATGAAGATGGTTTTATTGCTAATGAGAAGTTTATTAATGGGCTTTATAATAATTTGAATTTAGAAGATTCTAAAGAGGTTTTCCGCTTCGTATTTTCCCATCTGGATAATGAAGTAGTTGTATACCCAACAGAGAATTACTACTACTTTACCTTTACTGCAAAAGGTAAAACAATTTGGGGGACATTAAATCTTTCTGCTGATAATAGAGATGAAGGTGTATTTGGATTTGGATACATAGAGAAGATTGATAAGTTTAAGGAGCCAAATTATCCAGTTGTTGGTGGAGGTGGTGATTACAATTCAGAGGATGGTGTTTTTGTTAAAAAGATTAATGACTTTAAATATTCTGTTACTTTTGAGGGAAAGACAATCGTTTTTAAGTTTAATGATATTGGCTTATCACCACCCCAAAAAGCCAAGTTACGAGGTGATGAAATTTTTGTTGGACCATCTTTTGACGAGTCTGGCTTAAAGTTTTTCCTAATTTTTAATAAAACGGAACAACATTTATACTGGGTTCTAAATGAGGATGGTTTTGTTCCTGAGAGTTTTAAAAAATACACAGATGATATAGTTATTGGTGACAGGACTGGATTTGCTTTTTATCTTGACAAAGAAAACAACAGGAAAATTCTTTTTGGTGTTGAAGGATTTAATGTCTGGCAAAATAATTGGTATGATGGACCTTTTGATCAATTGCCTGATAATTATGTTTACACTGGCCAAATTGAAGTTAAGAAGTATATTGAAGCGAGTTATCCTTACAACAATGGAAGAATCGATAAGTATGGAAATTATCTCGATGAAGAGGGAGCACGTGTAGCGGTTGCACCTTACCTTGTCTATTTTTCTATAGATGATTTGATTTCTGTTATTGAGTCGTGTAAAGCTTCATCTCCCACTAAGTCTCATTTTTACTCTTGTATTACTACACAAATATTCGATTTGCCGGAAGATGTTTATGAAGTGCCCAGGCTGCCACTGGCGCCCCCATAAGAGAAAACGGAATTTTGGAAAATACTGGTTTTAAATAAAAAAGCCAAGGGCAAATTTGCAAACTTCAAATGAACAGGAGAAAGAAAAAAGTTTTGCTTCTTTGAGTTCCCTAATAAAACAATTTTACTTTGAGATTTCTCTCCGCTAAAGGCGGATCTGCCTTCGGAGGAGACTACGTCTCCCCCCTCCCCACTCTCAGCGTTGGAAGACTTCGGTCGAAACGACACGGAGGTGTTGTGCAACACTCACTTTCGCGGGAATGACAATACCTGTATTATAGCCTCAATGTATTAGATTTTTGCTGTTAGCTATTAGAAAACAAAGAGGGCGAACAGCCGTTCGCCCCTACATTTGGATAAAAGACATTATTATAGGCTATTTTGTGGGAACACTTTCGATAGCAGAACTTATTATTGAATAATAAGATACGAAATTCGTGTAACCTTCTTCTTAAAGTACAGTCAGGCATTTTTGAAGAAACTGATTCAAAGGATTGGTAAAATTTTTTTAGACTAAATAATTCATAAAATTCTTTATTTTAAACAACCAAGTTATTGAACCTAAAACAATACTGAATCAAGTTCAGCACAGGGTTGATGGCTACGGAAACACTATATGATATTCCTTCCTGCTAAGCGGGATTCGAGAATTTATGTGCACCATTCTATTGCCAAATCCAATATGATAAAAGGTTGATGAACAGATGAAGTTATAAAGAATCAGATAGACATACATCTTCAACTTTTTTTTAAGGATTTGTAAGTTTTCATTTACTTCACTGTTTGGTCAAGGGGAATACCCAGCCGCTCATAGAGTCTGCGTCGACCTTTCTTGTCACCTTCCAGGATATTGCGGGCATAAAGTGCAACATTCTCCGCAACCGCTCGCGGGACTACCACCACTCCATCTCCATCAGCTACTACCACGTCACCCGGACAAACAAGTACGCCACCAATCGCCACCGGGCGGTTCACGGACTCAAGGTCGTTACGTCCCGGTCTGATTCCTCTCCCCACATGACGCAGGTAAAGAGGAACCCTCTCCTTTGCCACTTCATCAGTGTCGCGACTTGAGCCATCGGTAACAATCCCTACAGCCCCCCGTTCATACCACCCCATGATGTTATTGGAGCCAATGGTTCCGACGTCTGCCTCCTCTACATCATCAATTACTATCACATTTCCCGGCCTGATAATTGAGGTGAAAGCCTCAGAGGAGAAGTTTCCATACCAATTTCCTTCCCACTTACTGAAATCTTCGTCTGGAGCGGGCCTATCTGGTCGCTGAGTAGGTACGTAGCGAACGGTTAGAGCGATACCACAGAAACAGTGTATGAGGGAATCCGGGTCTTTCCACGCCGGGTGGATAGAGCGGTCAATCAGGCCGGTTTCCGGCAGTCCTACCATGTCCAATCCATCAGAGACATCTGCAACACGAAGACCCTCGTAGAGTTTGAGGATAACCGCATTTTCTTCGTCTGTGTAGGTGCGTGTATCGATGAAATTAACCCCTTTAAGAAGTGCAGCTTCTTCAGCCGTCTGGGCCATAACCAAAACATTTAGTGCAAAAATTAACACAATTATCCCCACCGGAATAAGACTAAACCTCATGAAACACCTCCATAGTTTATGTTGTTGAATATAGATCAGCCTTCAGCCATTCATTAGATGCCGTGGAATAGTTGAGCCTGATTTATTCTTTCTCTATTCCTTTTTTGAATAGTCTAACTATTGATAATATTCTTTAGAGAATAATAATCCACACTGTTAGCAACATTATTCCCTTACTTTTCTCAACTCTTCATACAGGCTGATGTCTAACTTTCCTGCTCAAATTATTATTTCTAGCTCCATTTCCCTGGTTTAAACTTCACAACATTCTTGGCTGCTATTCTTAACTTTTCACCTGTCTGAGGATTTCTTCCTGTTCGGGCTTTTCTTCTTACGACTTTAAAGGTTCCAAAACCAACAAGTGTTACACCTTTTTTAACATTTTTTTTAATGGCTTCGATAGTAGCATTTACAGCGTTCGCGGAATCTTTTTTACTCATATTAGTCTTTTTTGCTACTTCTGCAATTAATTGTCCTTTGTTCATTATTTTTGCCTCCTAAAATAAGGTTAATATATTACACGCTAATTAAAGTTATTAGTTAAGTAGTAAATTTTATATTTTTCTTTTGTTACTATTTTTCAATATTTACATTTGAAGAGATTGTTTAAATCTCAATTTCGAATTAGAACAAATACATTTATGTTAACATTCAGCAGTTAATTGAACTCAGACTTGATGTAGAGAACGGCATCACCACTAAATGGAGATTTGAAGGAATGATTACCATTTTCCATTGTCATCCTGCCGCTGCCTTCAATGGAACCAGAGTTGGGATTAAACCACTCAAAACTATATGTCCCAGCAGCAAGATTTACCGTAAATGCCGTATCTGACGATGGTTGATATACCAAATATTCTGACCCGGGATTAGCAAGACAATATGATGTCGAGGCAAGTTCGCTGTGCGGTATCATATAAGTCAGGTTCATCTTATCTGCATAAGTTCGGACGTATCCCATGCTCTTGCGAATTGGCTCCCACTTTGGGTCAAAGGGTGAATCGTTATGACCGTAGGCATTATAATAATAAGAATCATAAGGGTCCATGAAAAGGGGATTTAGCCCCCTTAAAAAACTTTTCCAAACCCATTCCTTATTTCCCCCAACACCCCATAGGTGGTCTGTGTCTGCAATAATGACTTTGTTTCCATCTCCCTGCGGAGGATTGTCTCTATAGCCACCTTCGGAATTGGGCGAGACTGCATCTGCCGGAGAGTTGAATACATCGGCGTTGTTCTGTTTATTATTTCCGGGCTCCCACTCGACGGTCATCCAGACAGGATGTTGTTTCGGTTTATGATTTTTCTCATAATTCTTTATGAAGTTGATTATGTGGTAATGCCACTGCTCTGAATTACGATGGCTCTCATTACTGATTTCCCACATAACATTGTCAAGGTCATTAAGGGTGTCTATGACCTTTTTAACATAATTTTCCTGCAGTTCCCTTACGGCTTTGATTTTTGGATTATCGCTCATGCTGTGGGTTTCTTTCCCCTCGTTGTCTTCGTCAATATCCCCATTTATATCATTCACATTGTTTTCACCGTGAAAGGGATGACCATACCAGGGATTTTCTTCATCCGCTCCCTTTGCTTCTATACTCCAGCCTTCAAACAGCATAACCGAGACATAGATTCCCCGTTCACCAGCCTCAACCACCCTGGCTCTAAGCCTGTCGAAGTAAGGCTGATTAAATTTGTCAACATCGAACTTTGGTTTGCCGTCCAACGCATTTCCGGGACCTGTTCGCATATACACGTTTGGACTGAATAAAAAACCACTTGTCATATGAGGGTGCCATTTCGACTGTTCCCATGCCCACATTCGTATGAAATTATGATTATATTTCTTTAGCCAATCCAGGTATGCGGTAAAATCGAAGATATGGTTATCATTTTCTTTTGTAATGTCCTGCAGATTATCCCATGTGTGTGACCCGGTCAATAGAATTGCCCTTCCACTCCCATCAGTAAAGTATCTTGGATTGATTGTAGAAACTTTGAGAGGACCTATGGGTTTTCCTGCCTTCACTATTTCTGACTGGACTACCACTAACATTAAGATAGATATAAATATCAATTTTAACTTCAAAACTGTAGAAAAAAATGAGTGATATAATAACGATAACCAATCAAGAGGCGACTTGTATCTGTCATTTGATATTTGAAAATATGGAATTATGATTTTTAAGACCTTTTTTATCTCCGGACTCATATAACCTCCTGATAAAAAGTCAGTATGTTATGAATTATTTTAGATTTCATCTTTAAATAAATAAAAAGAAGAATAAATGTCAAGATATTTAAAAAATATTTTTTAATTTCTCACAGTAATGTCTAAATTTCCTTTAGAAATGGATATTGAAAACGACGTATTAAATTTTATTTAAGCAATAACCAATTAAATAGTGATTACACCATATAAAAAGGAAACATCCATCGGAGCGAAAAACGAGGAAATTTCCATACCTTTAGAGTATGTATCTGAAAAGTAAGAGTAATTTATGAATAAAAAATTTATAAATATTTTTATTAATAGGCAAATAAAAAATGCACTTCAAGAGATACTTTAAGAAGAATCGGTTAATTATACAGAACGTTTTTATTATAATATTCAGAAATAAT
>JAUWXV010000329.1 GCA_030616165.1 bacterium
GAAAGCGTTGGCCTCACATTTGGGTATATCCTTGAACGAGGTTATGGCTATTGTTGTTGAGGATGTATCCGAATCTAAATTGACAAAAATTGCAGATGTTGTTTTACCAACTACAAACTTTGCAGAGTCAGGTGGGACATACATAAATTCCTCTCGAAAAGTTCAGAGGTTTTTTAAAGCAGTTGAACAGCCCGGATTGGTAAAAGAAGGATGGGAAATTTTAAATATTCTTATTAAAAAATCTGGAGATAATTTGGGTGTTTCCAGTCCTGTAGATGTTTTTTATAAGATGTCGGATCACTTTAAAGAATTGAAGGGGTTGAGTTTTTATAAATTGGGTAATAATGGAATAAATTTAAGTTAAATTTCTTATGGTTGATTTAATAATTGAACTTGTAATTATAATATTAAAAATAGGCATTGTGATTGGGGCTGTTATGATGGGGGTGGCGTATATGACACTTGCAGAAAGGAGGCTTTCTGGATTTATTCAGGATAGATTAGGACCGAACAGGGCGGGTCCCCAGGGATTATTGCAGCCTTTTGCAGATGGTATTAAGTTGTTTTTTAAAGAGGATTTTATCCCGGATAGTGCAGAAAAATTATTGTTTTTTATAGCACCAGGAATGATTTTTGTTCCAGCGCTATGTGTTATAGCGGTGATTCCATTTGGTGATAGTTTGAATATTTTTGGAAGGGAAATTCAGTTGCGGATTGCAGATGTAAATATTGGGATTTTATATATATTTGCAATAGCATCACTTGGTGTTTACGGTATAGTTTTGGGAGGATGGTCAGCGAACAATAAATATACGCTATTTGGGTCGCTGAGGTCTGTAGCACAGATGATTAGTTATGAACTTGCATTGGGTCTTTCTGTTATGGGAGTTTTGATGATTACCGGCTCATTGAGACTTACAGAGGTTGTTGAAGTCCAAAGGTCTTATTTTTTTGGTTTTATTCCTCACTGGAATATATTTTTACAGCCAGTGGCGTTTATAATATTTATAACCGCAGCTTTTGCAGAGACAAATCGACTTCCTTTTGATTTGGTGGAAGCAGAACAGGAACTGGTTGGCGGATATCATACAGAGTATAATAGTATGAAATGGGGACTCTATTTTCTCTCTGAATATGCAAATGTAATAACTGCATCTGCAGTCATAACAACTTTGTTTTTTGGCGGGTGGCATCTACCATGGATAGAAAAGATTCCTATGCCGCAAATTTTATTGGAATTGCTCCAGATAGGAAGTTTTGTTTTAAAAACCGCTTTTTTCTCAATATTTTTTATCTGGGTAAGATGGACTTTTCCAAGATTTAAGTATAATCAACTTATGAGTCTGGGGTGGAAGGTCTTTTTGCCTATTGCAATTTTAAATGTTCTCGTTACCGGTTTGTTTTATGCAATATTTTCTTAAATATTCTACTTTCTTTTGAAAAAGAACTTACTTTCTTTGAAAAGAAAGTAAGCAAAGAAACTTTATACTTATTTCTAATTCATCCAGAGGATTCTGTCATTCCTAACTTGTTTCAGGATGACAAAAGTGATTAGTATTGTTTTTGGGCTTAGTAAATTATTTACAAAAAATTCTATGAATAAATCAGGTTAATAAAAAAGTATAAAAAAATATGAAAAGAGTTTCATATAAAGAGACTTGGGTAGATAAGCTTTATATACCTGCGGTTTTGAAGGGTTTGATAGTGACTTTGAAACATCTGATAAGACCGCACAAAAACATAACGATTCAATATCCCGAGTATAAATGGAAACCGTATTCACATTATAGAGGAGCCCACAGGCTTAATAAAGATGAGCAGGGAAGGATAAAATGCGTTGCCTGTGAGATGTGCGCATCAGCCTGCCCGGCGCATTGTATAACAATAGTTCCGGCGCCTGCTCCATGGGAAGATAGGGAAAGGTATCCAATTAAATTTGAAATAAATATGCTGAGGTGTATTTACTGTGGATTCTGTGAGGAAGCATGTCCAGAGGAGTCTATTGAACTCACCGAAGTTTATGATTTTGCGGGAAATTCAAGAAGAGAGTTAATCTGGGATAAAGAAAAACTTCTTGAAATGTATGACCTTACTGTAAATGAATATTATAAAGGGAAACCCGGAACGTTTTCATATTCAAAAGAAAAAAAGGAGAAATAAGGTTTGGAGTTTATCCTTTTTTACATATTTGGATTTATAGCAGTCGTTAGTGCACTTCTTATAATATTGCAGAAAAATCCGATTTATAGTGCTGTATTTCTAATATTGACTCTTTTTTCGGTAGCGATTTTATTTCTGCTTCTTAATGCGCAGTTTGTTGCAGCAGTGCAGGTCCTGGTTTATGCTGGAGCAATAATGACTCTGTTTTTATTTGCAATTATGCTGCTTAATATTAAATATGAAGAAAAAGCATTTTCAAAACTTGCGAATCTTAAGATAACTGGAATATTCGTAACCTTCGTACTTTTTATCGAATTTATGTATATGATTTTCCTTCGTAAAGGGCTTGGGATTGCGGGTAATATATCACCAGAGAAGGTTGCAGAAGTAGGAAACGTTGAGTTGATAGGAAAGATTCTTTTTACTAAATATTTATTTCCCTTTGAGGTTGCTTCTCTGGTTCTTTTAGTTGCTATGGTTGGAGTCATTGTATTGGCTAAAAAGAAATTTTAACCCACTTTCTTTGAAAAGAAAGTGGGCAAAGAAACTTTAAACTTATTCCTTGCTTCACAAGGAGTAAAAGTAATTAATGAAACTTTTTAAATAAACATTAAATCTTATTACATTATGGTTCCACTTAATTATTATCTTATACTATCGGGTATTTTATTTGTAATAGGAGTAACAGGCGTTTTGGTGAGAAGGAATGCCATAATAATTTTTATGTCGATTGAGTTGATGCTGAATGCAGTTAATCTTACATTTATTGCATTTTCAAGGTATTTGAACTCCATTGATGGGCAGATTTTTGTTATTATGGTTATGGCGGTTGCTGCTGCTGAGGTGGTGGTCGGACTTGCCCTTATAATTGCGGTTTTCAGGATTAAAGAAACTGTTAATGTCGATGAAATAAATATTTTAAAATGGTAAGAAATTTTCAGGAGAACCAAGATTGAAATATTTATGTCTGATACATTTTTTTCAACTTATACTAGTTGTTTTAA
>JAUWXV010000188.1 GCA_030616165.1 bacterium
ATCATTTCCATCCTCGCACTTTCTGGAACCTGTATGTCATAACATATTATAATTCCAACTTTTAATTTGATATCCCTGATAGATATATCAAATGTCCTGAACCCATCTCCATGGTTAATTCCCGAATCTACCATCCAGTCTTGAAGGTGCATCTTACTGTATTTACCGATTATTTCCCCTTTCGGGTTTAATAATATGCAGGTGTTATAAACCTTTCCATCCCTCAGTTCTTCGTAACCGGTTATTATATATATTCCTAATTCTTGAGCAAGTTGTGCAAATTTTTTACTATGAGGACCGGGTATTGGTTCGGCTGCTGATATAATCTTTTCTAATTCTTTTTGATATTCTTCTTCGGTTTTTAAACGTTTTCTATTCAATCTCGGATAACCTGTGAGGGCACATTCCGGAAGGCATGCTATATCTGCTCCCTTGGATGCTGCTTCTCGAAGCATCGATTCTGCTTTCTTGAAGTTTGCTTCTTTATCAAACTTCACAGCATTCATCTGTATCGCAGCAACCTTTATGATACGTTTTTGCTTTTTTGTTTGAGATTTTGAACTCGGTGAATTGACCGAAACTAACATAAATAAAACGAATATATTTAATATCAGGAACTTAAACATAATCAGCCTCCATAAAATTTTTATTTATTTAAAACTAAATTAAATCATTATTCGATAATTTTATATGAATATGTTAATTCTGCTGTATTTCTGAGCATTGCTGATACCGAACAATATTTTTCTTGAGATAACTTTATTGCTCTTTCAAGATTTCCCTTTTTTAAATCCTTCCCATGGAATATATATTCGATGTGAATTTTTTTAAAAACTTTAGGGTAATCTTCAGCCTGATTTGCATCTATATTAACCTCAAATTTGTCCAATTTTACCCTCATTTTATTGAGAATGGAAATGACATCAACACTGGTGCATCCCCCTAAACCTATAAGTATCAATTCGATGGGCCTGACAGATGCTTCTTCTCCACCGACTTTTTTTGTTGTGTCCATAATTACCCAGTGATTCGACTCAGATTTACCTATGAAACTCATATTTCCTGAATGTCTTACAACCGCTTTCATTTTTATTTAACCTCCGAAGTTTCTGAATTATTGATTTTTAATTTATTAAATAATATTAATAAATTCAATATATAATATAATTTGAGTTTTATACTTTGAATTATTATATTATATGGTAATTTTTAAACTTTGTAGCATAGTTTTAAAAAAGTGTGGTGAATTTTTTAATTTAAATAAAATTTTCGATATTGTCAAAAGTTCTATGAAAAACAAGGATAAAATATGAAACCACAGAGACCACAGAGGAATACTCTGCCTGCCCTGTGGGTGTACTCTGTGGTTTAATTTAGACAAAACTATATAAAATATCAGGAGGACATTATGCGCACCACACCAATTGGCATTATAATGCTAAATGATGAGCGTGAACATGTTTATACGCAGAATAACGAGGAGAATATGCGTATCGTTCGTCAATGGGCTGACCTTATACGGGAAAAAATATTGTATATTGATGGCACAAGAGCCGAAGTTGTTGTTGGCTCTGAAATTATTACAGGTATAAGAATTGCTCAAAAGGTTGGCGAAGAACTTTCCAGAAGGAACTGCAAACAGGTTATAATGTGTTATAATGTATGGAACTTTCCGTTTTTGGTTTGGCCATTTATAAATTCTCTTGGGAAGGACATCCCCATTTTGAGTTTATCGAACAATAATGGCAAATATCCTGGTAATGTGGGACTTTTAGCAACAGATGGCGCCCTCAGACAAGCAGGGATAAAAACTCATCGTATCGTCGGGGAGATTGATTCAGAAAAGACGAGACAGGAAGTTTATGACTGGATAAGAGCAAGCCTTGCATTTACGACTATGAAAAATGAAGTCTATGGTTGTTATGGCGGACATTCTATGGGAATGGAGACCGGCTATTTTCATTTAACGCCAACATTGAAAGTTTTAGGAACAACGGTTCGGCAGATTGATCAGCTGTGGCTTGTTGAAACTATGAAA
Source organism: bacterium (assembly GCA_030616165.1). GTDB lineage: Bacteria > SM23-31 > SM23-31 > JAUVVT01 > JAUVVT01 > JAUWXV01. The sequence continues at coordinate 2,039 of JAUWXV010000188.1, forward strand.
AATGTCGATAAAAAAGAGGTGAATAATGGATTTAAATGGTTTACAGAACTTCTTGGTGAGAGAATAAAATACGATAACAAAATGCTGACTCCTGAAACTCTAAAGACTCAAATCCGCCTTTATCTTGCAATGGAATTGGTCAACAAGGAAAAAGGATTTGATTCCTGCGGTCTTAAAGGACAGCGTGAACTTACTGAGTATGTTTGTTTGGGTGATGTAGCCGAGATGCTTATGAACGACCCATACGATTGGAGAGGTCCGAAGGAATCGATTGTGTGTGCTACTGAGGCTGATTCTTATGCCGCGATAACAATGCAGTTATTGAAATACATCACCGGTGGTCTGCCTACTTTATTTATGGATGTTCGGCTTTATCATCCGGATAAAAAAATTTGGGACTGGTGCAACTCTGGAAATCATTCAAGTTATTATGCCGATTTGAGTATGGACCCTGAGCAAAATTTTAAACATATCACATTTCATCCTGCGCTTGAATTCTATTTCAAGGCTGGTGGTGCTTCAGTTGAATTTAATGCTGCTCCGGGACCTATGACTTTTGCAAGAATTGGTCTGTGGGATGAAAAATTATATATGGTAATTGCTTATGGGGAAAGCCTGAAACTTACAGAAAATGAACAGAAAAAATTAAACGAACAGACAAATCCAACATGGCCGCATGTTCATGCAAAATTGGAAGCCGAATTCGACGAATTCTTGCAGGTTTTTCCATGCAACCACATTATCGGTGTTAGTGGGGATAGAGTCCGTATTCTAAATTATCTGTGTGAGATATCTGGAATTACCCCGGTTATTATTGGCAAAAGAGGAAATGAAAGAATGATGCCCATTTGGGAGCGGGTTGTATAAGATTACGGAACGAAAAATTTAAGTGAAAATTTAAAAGTCTAAATATCCTATAACAGTATACGGGTGTGATGAATAATGCCCGTAAAAATTGGTTCGATAAATCGAATCCTTACAATCAAGAATATATGACTATAGATAAGATACGAAATTTCTGCATAATAGCCCATATAGACCATGGGAAATCGACATTAGCGGATAGATTTCTTGAATATACAGAGGCAATTCCCAAACGAGAGATGAAAGACCAGATACTTGATGATATGGAACTTGAGCGGGAAAGGGGAATTACCATAAAATCTCATCCCATTCAGATGAGATACCATTCAAAAAATGGAGAGGAATATCTGTTAAATCTAATCGATACGCCTGGTCATGTCGATTTTACTTATGAGGTCTCACGAAGTATTGCTGCTTGTGAGGGCGCATTGCTGTTGATTGATGCATCTCAGGGAATACAGGCACAGACTCTGAGCAATCTTTATTTGGCTTTAGAAAATGATTTAACAATTATTCCTGTAATAAACAAAATAGATATACCAAATGTTGATGTTGAGAGGGTAAAGAATCAAATCAAGGAGTTAATAGGAATTGACTGTAATGAGATACTTTTTGCAAGCGGAAAATTTGGAATCGGCATCTCTGAAATATTTGAAGCAGTGGTTAATAGAATTCCACCTCCAAAAGGGAATCCGGACGCTCCTCTTAAATCGCTGATATTTGACTCGATGTTTGATTCATACAGGGGTGTTATCGTATATGTGAGGATTTTTGATGGGATTCTGAAAGAAAAGGACAAAATTGCATTATTTTCAAATAAGAAGATATACGAAGTTGATGAGGTTGGTATACTCCAGATGAAGAAAAAAAGGCTTAAACAGCTTAATCCGGGTGAGGTAGGATATATTATACCCGGTGCGAAAAATCTTGAAGATATAAAAGTGGGCGATACAATATTTAATGCTAATATCCCGATAAAAAAGCCTCTTGGAGGTCATAAAGAGGTTAAACCGATGTTATTTGCGGGTTTTTATCCTGTGAACAGTGCAGATTATGAGAATCTTAAAAACTCCCTTGCAAAACTTAAGTTAAATGATTCTTCAATATTTTATGAGCCAGATTCATCAGATGCTCTTGGGTTTGGCTTTAGGTGTGGTTTTTTAGGTCTCCTGCATAAAGAGGTAATTCAGCAAAGGCTCGAAAGAGAATACAATCTTGAGATTATTACAACTATTCCTAATGTTAAATATCTCGTTTATAAGAAGGACAATGAAAAAATATATGTGGACAATCCGAGTCATCTTCCCGAAATAGGAATGATTCAAAAAATTGAGGAGCCGTATGTAAAAGCACAAATTATTACACCTGTTGAATATATAGGTAATGTATTGAAAATTTCAAAAGACAGGAGAGGAATCCTTGAAAAAACAGAATATCTCGATAAGGGAAGTGTTGTTTTAAATGTTAAATTCCCATTTTCCGAGATAATATTTGACTTTTACGATAAATTAAAGTCAGTTTCTAAAGGTTACGCATCGTTCGACTATGAATATTTTAATTATCAGGAATCTGAATTGGTGAAGGTGGATATTCTGATTAATGGAATCGCGGTGGATGCATTATCCTTAATCATCCATAAGCATAAGGCTTACAATTGGGGGAAAAATATCTGTGATAAAATGAAGAAAATCATCCCGAGACAGCTTTACGAAGTGGTGATACAGGCTGCTGTGGGCAGTAAAGTTATTGCAAGGGAATCTATTAAACCCCTCAGAAAAAATGTAACCGGTAAGTGCTATGGAGGAGATGTTACAAGAAAAAGGAAACTTCTTGAAAAGCAAAAATTCGGTAAAAAACGGATGAAAAGACTTGGTAAGATTGATATACCACAGGAAGCATTTTTAATCGTTTATGGTGCTTAAAATGGTCTTGACTTTTATTTCAAAAGGTATTATACTGAAATTGATGTATACTTAATTATATGGGAACGGTTCATCAAACACGATTTTTAAAGCGTGAAGAATAACACCTCTGTGATGGTTGTTAAAAATTGTATTTCTTAGATTTTTTAAATTCGATATTATTATAATGTAGGGGTTCGATTTATCGAACCCAATTTAATGGTCATTATGAATATTGTTAAAAAATAAATAATTAAAGGGCCGTAAAGTTGTTATACAAGGATATATTAAGGCAGAGGGTAGAGGCGAGTCAGGATAATATGGTAAAAGCCAGGTACTATAAGTCAATCGGGGACATAAATACCGCAAGGAAATGGGCTTCGGATGAATTCATAAAAAGAATGAACAGCGGTTATTACAATTCTGCAGTTAGAATAAAGAGAGAATATGAATTACCTCTCGATATGATTCGAAACTCTGTTGAAAGGGGATATAATCTTAATATAGAGAAAGGGCATTATGAAACAGCGGCAAGGATTGGAAAGGAATATGGACTGCCAGAATCGAGGTTTGTTGAATCTGCGGTTATGGCATTTAATAAATATCTTTCGAGAGAACAATACCAGAAGGCTTGGGAGATAGAGGAAGAATTCAAAATCCCTATTTCCAGGGTTCAGGAACAGATTTTTGAGTCGTATGAATTGAATTTATCAAAAGAGAGATTTGAAATGGCTGCCCGGATAGCAGCGGAGTATCGTTTGCCGAGAAAATACGTAATATCTGCGGCAGAAAAAGCATTAAAGAAAGATATTGCCAATAACCGATTCGAAAAAACAATAAATTTAGCATCAGAACTAAAACTTGATAAGAAAATTATCAGAAGAATAGCTGCAGAGGAATTTAAAGTGCGGTATCATAAAGGACTTTATGAACAGGCAAGATTTATTATGGATACGTTCAAAGTACCTTTGAAAATGATTCAGGATGCAGTTGTTAAGGTCTTTAATCTTCACATGGAAAAAAATCTCTATGGTGAAGCGAGTGTTATTGCTCAGGAATATAAACTTCGTAAAAAAAGAACTAAAAAAGCTGCTCTGAAATCTTTTGAATTTCTTATTCAAAAAGATGAATTAGAAAATGCCGAAAAGATAAGGAAGTTATATGAACTATCTAAAAGAGATGTAAAAGGTATTGTTGCAAGGGATTTTACCAAAAGGCTTGAAAATGAAGATTACCCCGGCGCTCTTATAATGAAAAGGGAATATAAACTCTCAAGAAAAATGACCGTTGCTCCAGCAAGAAAGATTTATAATATTTTAAATCAAGCCGGTTATATTAAGTTGGCAAATGATTTAAAGATGGAATATTTGGGTGGGGATGGAAATCTTGTGAAAAGGTATATTAAAAAATTATATAAAATTATCTCAAGTTGAAACTTTATAATAAAAAAATGAATCTTGAGGAGATTGGAGAATTTAGATTTATAGAATATTTAAAAAAAACATATGCTCCAAATGATTTGGATATTTTAAAGGGGATTGGTGATGATACCGCTGTATTTTTAAAAGAAAATGATACTGCGCTCCTTTTAACAACCGATATGCTTATTGAAAATATTCATTTCAAAATTTCTAATATGTCTCCTGAAGATTTGGGATTTAAAAGTTTATCAGTAAACCTGAGCGATATTGCGGCGATGGGCGGAATACCCAAAAATGTGTTTATATCATTAGCAATTCCTGATAAGATAAATTATGAATTTATAAATAATTTTTTTCGGGGGATGGATGAATTAATAAAACAATTTAATTTAAGTCTTATTGGGGGTGATACAAATTTTTCAAGGAACGATTTTATCATAAATGTAGTTATAACGGGTGTGGCAAAAAAGAATGAGATTTTGTATAGGGATGGAGCAAAAGTAAAAGATAAGATATTGGTAACTGGATATTTAGGGGATTCTTCTTGTGGTCTTGATGTATATGATGGAAAGTTAAAATTTAACAGTAATTATGAAAAATATTTCCGGAATGCTCATATAAGACCAAAACCACAGATTAAGGAGGGTAAAATCATAGCAGAATCAAAAATTGCAAACTCTATGATCGACCTGAGTGATGGACTTGCGAGCGATTTGAGGCATATATGCATACAGAGCGGTGTGGGTGCTGTGATTTTTGAAAATCTTATACCTTATTCTGATTTTATGAAGGATATTTCCCGTTCGAAAAATGTAAATGCTTTGGATTACGCACTTTATGGTGGTGAAGATTACTGTCTTTTAATTACCGTTTCTCCAGAATACAAAAATGAGTTATACAATGTTTTTAATTCAAAAATAAATACTCCCTTATTTGAAATCGGGGAAATTGTAAAAGGAGATAATATCGAAATTGTTCTTAATTCTGGAGAAAGAAAAGCTATATCAAAAATGGGGTTTCAACATTTTTAATTCTTTTATAAAATAAGAAATTAGAAAATAATTAAAAGTTTTTTATGCAATTTTTTTACAAGAAATTTTCAAATGACAGACAAGAATGTCTATCCTGCGGTTTTCCATGGTTTATTATAAAATCTAAGGAATATCGTCATCATAAAAAAT
>JAUWXV010000248.1 GCA_030616165.1 bacterium
CCTTACTTCAGTAAGGGGTTGATGTACCTCACACTTCAGCAATGATTTGATAAATATCTCATTAATAAGCCTCAGGCTTATTAACCCCTAACTTTAGTTAGGGGTAAGTCAGGGGTAAACACATTCCATTAACCCCTTACTTTAGTCAGGGGTTGATTTACCACACACTTCAGCAAGGATTTGATAAATATCTCATTAATAAGCCTCAGGCTTATTAACCCCTAACTTTAGTTAGGGGTAAGTTAAGGGGTAAACACATCCCATTAACCCCTAACTTTAGTTAGGGGTACACACATCTCATTAACCCCTTACTGTAGTAAGGGGTCGATTTACCCCACACTTCAGCAAGGATTTGATAAATATCTCATTAATAAGCCTCAGGCTTATTAACCCCTAACTTTAGTTAGGGGTAAACACATCTCATTAACCCCTAACTTCAGTTAGGGGTAAGTTAAGGGTAAACACATTCCATTTACCCCTGACTTCAGTCAGGGGTAAATCTCATCAATCCCCGACCTCAGTCAGCTGTACACACATTCCATTAACCCCTCTCTTCAGTAATGGGTTGATTTAAAATCCAAAACAATAAATTAAGATTGACTTCGAATTAATTTTTTTATAATTTATAACATTACTGAAAAAGTAGATTACCACGCCTGCGCAGGCGTCGCTTCACTCCTCGTAATGACATGTTTGTTTGCTTGTCATTGCGAGTCCCGAGTACTCGGGACGTGGCAATCTCGCCTCAAATTAACTATTTATTTGACTTTTTCAGCATTCTCTTATACATAAATACCTATTTAATATCCATTTTAAATCAAAGGATATATACCATGAAATCACTAAAAAACAATAACAAATTAACGAGAAGAAATTTCATAAAAAAAAGTTTATTTGGAACAGGCGTTCTAATAAATACAGGTAAATATTTTCAGGTTAAAGAAAAAAATATTGTCTCAAAAGATGTTGAAATGAAATATAGAATACTCGGAAAATCCGGATTAAAGGTTTCTGAAATTGGCTTGGGAAGATTAGAGATGCAGGGTGAAAATGTTCTGGACTACGCTTTGGACAGAGGAATTAATTATATTGACACACCGCATGAATACATACAGGGCGAAGAAGACAGAATGTTAAGAATTAAGAAAAGAAGAGATAAGGTAGTAATCGCCTCATTACTTGTAACTTCGCATACTTCGACAAAACAGGAAACGATGAAATTAATTGAGAACATATTGAAAAGAATGCAGACTGATTATGTCGATATAGCAATTATATATAATGTAGGTTCTGTTATTCGGAAATACGGGATAACACAACATATTGAACGTCTCAAGAATGAAAATGTAATTGAGGCAATAAATCAGGCTAAAAAGGAAGGAAAAGTAAGGGCTCTTGGCATCAGCAGTCACGGCAGAGACTTTATGGACTACATGAACTATGCTATTGACTCCGGTCACTTTGACATGCTTATGCTGAAATACAACTTTATGTCATTCCCCGATGAAAAAGAATTACTCAGAAAAGCAAAACAAAATAATGTCGGTTCTGTGGCAATTAAAGTAGTAGGAGGCGCAAACGACCAGAAAATAAAAGGATATGAAAAATCAAGAACTCCCGAATTCCGCAGGGCAGCCATTAAATGGGTCCTCTCAAATCCAGACATTACCAATCTTGTAATAAGGATGCCCACATTTGAAGAGGTGGATAACTGCATCAGGGCACTTGATGAAAAATATGGATATAACGACAGAATACTCCTTGAAAAATACGCCTCATCAGTCAAACCATATTACTGCAGGTGGTGCAGCACATGTACACAGGCTTGTCCTTATGGTGTATCTATTCCAGACATCCAGAGATATCTAATGTATTTCACAAACTTTGAATACAAAAAAGAGGCAGTGGAAAAATATGCTGATTTACTCCCTGAACAAAAAGCCAATTACTGTTCTGATTGTAGCGCCCCTTGTGAAAACAAATGTCCCAACAACATACATATAAAAGAAATCCTAACCGAAGCACATGAAATTCTTTCTGTCAAAACTGTATAAATTATTATTTCTAATTCATGTTAATAATTTATTCATACCAATGTTTTCTCGCATTCCATGTTTATTTCATAAATCTATTCTGAATTCCTTTTCTTCTTCAGATTTAGAATCAATTAATAAATAATACATACTTAAACAAGATTCGAAGATATTTCGGACAAGAACTAATGATGAGAGGTTGAGTGATATTGAGGGAACTTCGAAAATATAAAGACCTTGCACGTGGGATTCAAGCAATTATATGGCAGAGGGAGAGTGCACTAGAAGCCCAAAAGAGAATGCATACTGCTCTGGAACTATTGATATAAAAGTTTTACCTATTGACATAATCCGGGAACCGAATGTGACTCAAATCAAATACTAAGTTTTCCACCTTGCCAATGCTTGTCATAAATAGTGTGAAATAGTGAGAATTCAATAAAACAATGTAAATACAGCATCTACAAGCAGTTATGGTGTTTTTAATAAGTCACAAAGTTGTTTAAAAATTACAGGGCAACTTACTGTTAACCAGTATGTTCGGGATTCGATTCCTTGTTGGCGTACTTTATTTTTTATTAATTTACGTATTGTTTATAACAAGAAAGTCAGTTGTTCTTTATCCTAAGATGATAGATATGTGTCTTGATACCAATAGAGCGCTTGAAGAATTTCATTCTGGAGATAAGGATTACTCATACATATCCCACCAAATCCAGATATTCTTAAGAGGTGAAATAAAAGACGCAAGAATTAACGATTATAATGATTTGGAACAATTTAAGAAATGCCAAGAAAAGACTTTTTATACTAATATTATTAGACAAGACCTAAATAGAAATAATTAACAAAGATGTTGATAATTCATATTATACAATTGAGGTATAGAAAAAACACTTGATAATGTAAAATGTATCTCTTAATTTTTAAAAGTAGAGTATCCAAAATGTTTTGAAGACACACAAAGGTCTAACAACTCTTTTTTACTCAATTATAGCGTCTCCCAGGTTGCTGAAAAGCGACCAAGGGAAGTATTTTGGAGCAAAGCCGTGAAGTGGGCAAGGTAGTATTATTGGCTGTTGGCGCTTTCTTTCATGTGGTAATAGTATTTGGATTAAACTTTTCAACGTATCTCATATATTTCAATAGCAATCCTATCGCTTCCAAAGAGAACTTCGTAGATTCTGGTTACGGTTATCCTGTACGTACGCTCAGAATGACTAAACTCGATGGATTCTCCTCGTTCCCGTACAGTTAATATATGCATATCCTCTTCACTGATATCACTGATTAGTTCGCGGAATCTAGACTCTGTGACCCTTTCAGAGCTCGGCCAGGAATCCATATCACTGACGATAACATATACGTTGAAAGGCTCCTTATTTGGATTTTGGATATCTTTCACATAAACGTATACCTCATTCTGAAACCTCGAATGCCTTAGACGCCGAATATTTCTTTCTTTAAGACCAAAATATTCAACTAATACATCTTCCTGAAACTTTGCTATCCTTGAATTGGAACTGGTAGGAGTATATCCTACGCTGATTAGTAAAGTTGCCAGGCTGAATCTCTGATGCGCCTCGAAATCAGGTAATATGTCAGTTTGGTAATCTACAAACCTTCCAGAATCCTCTAAAAGGTTGCTTCCCCCACCATTTTTGTTATTTTCTTGATTCGGTCCTTCCTGTATCAGTGGTGGGAATAATTGTTCGCCAGTGTATAATCTATATATAGGTGTAAAGGCAAGGATAATACCAAAAACTCCAAGCAACACCCTCTTATATATAGCCTTGATTGGAATTTCTGTAGATATAATTCCCCAAATAGGGATAATCCGTCCCATAATGGATACGAATATTAAGTAGATTCCAGATAAACCAAAAATCCCACTGCTTCCCTTGTCACTAAAAAAATTAATTGCATCAATAATAGACATAATTCCCTCCTTTTTCTCATAAAACTTTTCTATTTTATTTTCTTATATAAAGTTCCTTTTGTAATGGTAATAAATAAAAATAATAATCAAAACACGATTCCTAATAAGGTAGATTGTGGTCTTAAAATATGTTATTAATATAAGTGACGCACCCCATTCCTATTTTGTGCTTCATCAATTTCTTTGGATTGATTTTGCTTTCTTGCAGAGGTCGAATTTGTATAATAACTGTATTGTTATTAAAGGATTTCTATTTGGAGGATGATATTTTACTTTATTGTGTCGTTTATGAATGGTAGATTTTTACGCTTCTGGATATTTTTAAGTCCATTTCTAAATATTATACAAAAAAAATAATTAAAAGTCAATTCTTTATTAAAATAATTTATTTTTTAATTGACAAACCTAAAATCTTATACTATATATTGGAAAAATAACACAAAAGAAACGTAATAATTATGGCAACATTACGCAAAAAAAATGAAAAATGGTTACATTTGGTTTGTTGATTTGATTCATAACGGTGAGTGACATAAAAAGAATATTAGGCTATCAAAAAACAAAAATTTAAATACCTTTACATCCGCCGATGATTAACTATATTTACCTGTGTTTACCTATATTATATGAAACTTTTTACACCAATTTGGTACAAATAGAAAATTATTAATTTGTAACTAATTGATTTTTATAATCGATTATCAAATTACGTAGTAATTTCAAATCCCACCCGGGGAGCTTTTTTTCTAATCAATTATTGATATTAGATTTATAAATATAAATTTTTGACACTGACAAACCATTGCTATCTTAATAAAGCAATGTTTTTTGTTTTATAGCTTTAAATCATAAACACATTTTATACCAAATTATCTGAATGAGTGAATAAGTCAAATACGGCCATTTTAATTAAAGTGCTCAAATCATAAAGCAAAAGAAAAAAAACACTTTCAAAAATCAAATTTATTTCTTATCTTTAATTTACTGAGACGTTTTGATACATACAAACGAGAATTAAGCCTTATACTTGTTTGGAAAATAATTTCTCATGGTCTGCGGATAAAAGAAATAAAGTCGGATTATCTTTTATTTTGGATGGATAAACGAACCGATGTTTTGCTATTTTAAGTTAGGCGAAGTGCTTATGAGGTTGCATAAGAAGCAAATAATGAAGATAGTAATAATGTAACTTGGAATGCGGAAAACGGTTTTTCTATTCATTCAGAGTTGGCAAAGAAGAGCCGGGTTAAAAGAATAACCAAATCTTGTTAGCCTAAATGGTGGAGAGAACTCATCGATTAAATAAAGTGTGTAACGGAGAGTACTTAAACAATGAAAATCGCTTATGTATCGACATATCTTCC
>JAUWXV010000280.1 GCA_030616165.1 bacterium
AAGAGTTTTTGTATGTTTTAATTTTTCAATATAATAAGTTACAAGGCTACTAAAAATTAAGTCTTAAAATAGTAATTAGATTGTCATTCTCACGAAATTGGGAATCCAGAAGTATAGAAAAAGAATTTTCATAATCTCTGATAATTGACAGTTTTCTGAAAACCTTCTATTTTGAAAAGTTCGTCATTATCTACAAATTTATTTATATCATCTAAAGATAATTCTTTAAAATAGACAGGCTTTATAAAATTGTCATTTAGATATCCACTAAGTTTATTTTTCAAATTGCTGTCTTTTGATATAATCTTCTCAATCTTGGTATAGGGATAAACCCGGATAGCATAACTTGTTCCAACTGTATTTGGTCTATTATTTTTAAAAAATTGTATAACATTATTAATTGAATTTTTTGCTTCATAAGGAAACCCAACGAGCAGATCGACTGCTAATTTTATTCCGTATTCTCTGCAGTATTTTATAATATTCTTTAAATCTTCATAAGAATAAGGGCTTTTTGTATCTTCACATCTATAGCTGTCAACACTTAATGTAATAACTTCTGCTCCGGAATCTTTTAACAATCTAAAATACTGTTTGTTATAAGGAACAGGTTTCATATATAAAACCCATTTTATATCAATATTTTCTTTAATTAGCGACTTTAAAAATTTTTCAGAAAATTCAAGATTAAGATTAAATTCACTATCACACAAGTGAAATTTTTTATAACCCATATCAGCAATAATTTTTATCTCATTTAAAACATTTTTTATATTTTTGTGAATTATCCTTCTATTAGCCTCTGAACAAAAAATACAATCACCGCTGCATCCTTTTTGTGTTTCAAATCCAGCAATACTTCCTTCGTCAAAATATCTTTTATAATTAAAGTGTTTTCCTCTTATATGGAATAAATTTTTATCAATTCCAAGTTTAAATCCATCAATTATTTTATAAGAAGCATTGGATTGTTTTATATTATTTAAAAGTTTTAAAATTGCATTTTCGCCATATCCAACTATACCATAATCTCCTCCTACATATTCTAAGATTTCTTCAGGCATAACAGAGAAACCTGAACCACCAAGTATGATTGTCTTGTTATATTTATCTTTTATATATAATACTATATTTTTAATTTCTTCAATAAAATATTCATCCTTCCCGTAAATTGATGGGTCAACATTTCTAATTGTTATTCCTATTAGATCGGAACCATACTCTCGAAAATGACTATTAATATCACTGTAAATATCATTACTAAAACATAAATCAAGAATTTTTACATCATGATTATTATTTTCGAGAATTGTAACTAAATATTCCAGCCCAATAGGAATAACAGGCGGAAATCTGTATCGATTTGGATTAATTAATGTTATTTTCATATATATTAGAAAAGAATTGTGGACAGACAAGAATGTCTGTCCTACCGTCCTTTATTTCTAATTCATCCCCCGAGTTCTTGGGGGATGAATTAGAAATGGTTAAATTTCTCTTAATAATATGGCAAAAATAGCTATTTTTGATATATTTTTATAAATATTTTTATTTCTCCCTAAATTTTTTCATAAATTTTAATATAATAATTTATTATATAATATCAAAAAGTTTTTAAAAGTCGTAATTTAAGTTTTTCTAAAATAAAGATTAAACTGTTAAATTTTTATCACTTTTTTGAAGAATTATATCGAAAATTTTATAGTAAAAAATAAAATTTTAATCTTGATATATTAAAAAAATAATCATTGACATATTTATCTTTTTTAATTAATTTCAAAATCAAATATAGGATTCATTTTAATAGAAATAGAAAAATTAAGTTAAATAACAAACTAAAGGAGATAAGATTTGGAAAAATTGACAGGAAATCTTGTAATAGCACAGTCTGGAGGACCCACAGCAGTGATAAACTCGAGTCTTGTTGGAGTAATACAGGAGGCGCTAAATCATAATGAAATAACCAGTATTTATGGTGCGCTTCACGGTATTGAGGGAATCCTTTATGAAAATCTTGTTGACCTTAAAAAGGAAAACCCCCAGACAATAGAAAAATTAAAAAGGACACCCTCTTCTGCCTTAGGGTCATGCAGACATAAACTTACACCTGAAGAATATGAGCGGATTGTTGATGTTTTTAAGGCTCATAATATTCGCTACTTTTTCTATATAGGTGGTAATGATTCGATGGAGACTGCCCATGTAGTAGGGAAAATGACCTCAGAAATGGGATATGAACTTACCGCAATTGGTATTCCTAAAACCATCGATAATGACCTTGAATATACTGACCACTGTCCTGGTTACGGAAGTGTTGCCAGATGGATAGCAGCATCTGTGCGGGATGCTGGTTTTGATACTGAAGCGATAGGTGTGGTCGATAAGGTTAAGGTTATAGAGATAATGGGTCGAAATGCGGGATGGATAACAGCGGCAAGTTCTCTTGGAAAAGAGAAAGAGACCGATGCTCCACATCTGATATATTTGCCGGAGAAACCTATTAAGATTGATAAACTTTTAGCCGACGTTGAAGAATGGTATAAGAGACTTGGATATATTGTAATTGCAGTTTGTGAAGGTGTGAAAGGTGAAGATGGAAAGCCATTAAAGGCATCAGCAAAGGCGATAGATGTGGATTCATTTGGTCATGTTCAGATGGGCGGTGCTGCTGAATACTTGTGCAGTGTCATTTCTGAAAATTTAAAACTTAAGACTCGTTTTGATAAACCGGGGACTATTCAAAGGGTATCTATTGCATTGGTTTCTGAGGTTGATTTAAATGAGGCTTATATGGTGGGACAAAAAGCAGTGCAGTATGCTGTTGAGGGCGTGAGGGATAAGATGGTAGCACTGGTCAGGGAAGATAGAGAGCAATATATTTGTAATACTGGACTTGTTGAACTTGAGAAGGTAGCAACTGCCGAAAAACTTGTTCCAGATGAATTTATTAATGAAGATAATAATGGAGTCACCGAAAAGTTTTATGAATACGCGCTACCCTTAATTGGGGGTGCTCTCATGGAATATGTGAGATTAGAAGATTATTCGTTGCCCAAAAAATTATAGTTTTTTTAAAATAACATTTTTTCATAACAGTTAAGTTAATTATTTAAATTCTAAGGAGGATTCAAATGGAGAAAGCACAAATAGGTGTTGTAGGAATGGAGGTTATGGGTAAAAACCTTGCCTTGAATATAGAAGATAAGGGGTATAAAGTCGCGGTTTTTAACAGAACCGGATCAAAGACAGAGAGATTTATTGAAAATGAGGCTTCAGGGAAAAATTTTATACCTTCATATAAGATTGAGGACTTTGTAAATTCACTCGAAACTCCGAGAAAGGTTTGGCTTATGGTGAAGGCTGGTTTTGGAACGGATGCAATGATTGGACAAATTTCACCTTATCTTTCTGAAGGTGATATTATGATTGATGGAGGTAATTCGCATTTTAAAGATACAGAAAGAAGGGAGGAGGAATTAAAAAAAGGGGGGATTTTATATGCTGGCTCGGGAGTGAGTGGGGGGGAAGAGGGAGCACGCTATGGTCCCTGCCTGATGCCGGGAGGTGCAAGTGCCGCCTATGACCAGTTGGAAACAATATTTAAAAAAGTTGCAGCAGTTGCAGACGATGGAACTGTTTGCGTTTTTTATATCGGAGAAAGGGGTGCCGGGCATTTCGTGAAGACGACCCATAATGGTATTGAATATGCCATTATGGAGTCGATTTCAGAGGTGTATAATGTTTTAAAGAATGCACTAAAAATGTCTCCCGAAGAAATGCGGGGTGTAATGGCTGAATGGGAAGATGAAAAACTTGGTGGATACCTTATGGAGATTACGGTTGATGGGCTTGGAATTATTGACCCGGATACCGGAAATCCTCTTATTGACCTGATTCTTGATAAAGCAGGGCAGAAAGGAACAGGAAAGTGGACTTCTCAAAGTGCAGCAGACTTGGGTGAACCAGTACCAACAATCGATGCGGCATTGTCAGCAAGATTCATGTCTGCTAAGAAAGAAGAGAGAGTTAAAGCGTCAAAATTAGTTCATGGTCCCTCGGAAACCTATGATGAAGATAAAGACATAATTATAAAATCTCTGAGAGATGCTCTTTATGGCTCAATGATTGTTTCTTATGCTCAGGGTCTTGCACTGCTGAGGGCTGCTTCTATTGAATATGATTATAAACTTGACCTAAAAGAGATAGCGAATATCTGGAAGGGTGGATGTATAATAAGGTCAAAACTTCTATTTCCGATTGTTGAGGCATTTGAAAGAAACCCGGATTTGATAAACTTAATTTTTGACCCTGAGTTCAGTAAAGTTATCGGCGATTGGGGAATGCAGACAAATTGGAGACTGGCAGTGAAAACTGCCCTCGACCTCGGTATTCCAGTGCCGGCACTTCAGGCTTCGTTAACGTATGTTGACAGCTATCGTTCTGCATTTTTGCCTGCTAATATGATTCAACTCCAAAGGGATATTTTCGGTGCACACGGTTTCAAGAGATTGGATAAAGAAGGGGATTTCCATATCCCTAAGTGACTTACTTTCTTTTGAAAAAGAAAGTAAGCACCTACTTTTTTTGAAAAAAAAGACAGAAAAACTTGCAATGTAAATTTATAAAAGCAATATATAAATATAGAGCAGAAAATGATTGAGATAAAAAAT
>JAUWXV010000018.1 GCA_030616165.1 bacterium
ATTCAAATAAAATCAATAGATCCATTAAATAGTAATGCAATAAATCAATTGATGTTGCAATTGCAAGAAAATCAAAATGATGAAGCTTTAAAAGAACAAATCAGAGCGCTTGATTTACTTGCTCGAAAGGCTTATTTCACCTATCAATGGCAAATTCGAACCGGTGGATTTTTATTGTTTGCTTTTGTATTAACATTTTTGATTGCTTTAAAATATATGAGTTCTTTAAACGCACAATTACCTGATCTAAATGAGAGTCCTGAATCTGAAAAAACGTGGGAGAATAAGCTGTTAGCGAGAAAATATATACTTTTTAGTGGACTGGGATTGTTTGTTTTAGCTTTTGTTTTAGGTATTTTAGCTGAGAATGAATTATCTACTATTGGGATTGCGAGAAACAAATCAACTAATGAAGCATCAAACTTTCCGAGTCTCGAAGAAATCAAGAGTAATTGGCCTAATTTTCGTGGTCCGGAAGGAATTGGAATTGCCTATAATACAAATGCACCAATAAAATGGGACGGTAAATCCGGCGAGAATATTTTGTGGAAAACTGAAATCCCGACTCATGGCTATAATTCGCCAATAATTTGGGGGAAAAAAATATTTTTATCTGGAGCAGATCGACAAACACAGGTAGTTTTTTGTTTTGATTCAGATTCGGGCATAATTCTTTGGCAAAAGGAATTAAATGATATTCCTGGTTCTCCAGAAAACAAGCCAAGAATTACGGATGATGCTGGTTATGCAGCTCCTACAATGGCAACGGATGGAACGAGAGTTTTTGTGATTTTTGGAACTGGAGATGTGGCATGTTTAGACTTTGACGGAAATCGAATTTGGGTAAGAAATCTTGGTGTGCCGGATAATCATTACGGACATTCTTCATCCTTGATCACTTATCAGGATTTGTTACTGGTTCAGTATGATCAAAATACCGGTGGTCATTTAATTGCATTAAAAACAGAAACAGGGGATCTTGTTTACGATCAAACCCGCGATACCGAAATATCATGGGCTTCTCCTATTGCTGTCAATACTGGAAATCGATATGAAGTCATTCTTAATTCCAATCCTGACGTTATTTCATATGATCCAAAAACCGGAAAGGAACTGTGGAGGGTCAATTGTATGTATGGGGAAGTCGCTCCATCGTTGGCTTATGCGGATGGAATCGTATTCGCAGTCAATGAATATGCCAAATTGGCTGCAATCAAACTGGAAGGAACACCAGAGGTACTATGGGAATCCGATTATGATCTTTCTGAGGTTGCCAGTCCTTTGACTGTAAAAGATTTCGTTTTTGTAGCCGCAAGCTATGGAACTGTATCTTGTTTTGACAGTAAAATTGGAGAACGTTATTGGTTTCACGATTTTGACGACGGATTTTATTCTTCTCCAATTTTAGTTGGAGACAACGTGTATTTGATGGATATGACAGGAGTAATGTATATTTTTAAAGCAGATAAGGAATTTAATCTTGTTAATAAATGTGAGCTGGGTGAAGAAGCTGTGACAATTCCGGCTTTTATGCACAATAGGATTTATATTCGCGGATTTAAAAACCTGTATTGTATTGGTGAATAGAAACAAACTATGATTTTAGATAAAGATAATATCTACTCTGACATCGAGCAAATTGTAAGTGAAATTGGGACAGCTAAAAGTGCTGTTATTCCAATTTTACATGCCATTCAGAAGAAATACAATTATCTTCCCGAAATTGCACTAAGGAGAATTTGCGATACCACAGAAATAACTCCTGCATCCATCACAGGAGTTTCAACATTTTACACTCAATTTCGCCACACCCCGGTCGGCAGACATTTGATTTACATGTGCAATGGCACCGCTTGCCATATTAAAGGTTCTGAACTTGTCTATGATGCTTTTTTACGAGAGTTAAGAATCAAAGGAAATCAAGATACAGACCCGGAAGGTTTATTTACATTGCAAAAAGTATCATGCCTTGGATGCTGTACGATAGCACCTGTTGTGCAAATCGATGATGTCACCTACGGGCATGTAAAAACCAATAGTGTATCAAAAATTCTACAAGATTTTATTTCATACCAGGGTAAAAAAGTTGAACAAAAAACATCTGAAAAAAAAATATACTGAAGAAGTTGGTGAAATTAGAATTGGATTGGGTTCTTGTTGTGTTGCCATCGGAAGCAGCAAAGTGCAGCAGGAGTTAGAAAATAGCCTTGTTGAAACTGGAATTCAAACTCAAGTAAAACGAGTTGGATGTGTGGGAATGTGTCATCGGACCCCTCTTTTAGAGGTTAGACCACCAAATCAAAAACCAATTCTTTACGATAAAGTTCAGCCAGAAGAAGTGAAGCAGATAATACTCAAACATTATAAACCAAAATCATTTAAAAAACGACTTACAAATGTAGCAATCGGTTTTTTGGAAAATATCCTGAATGATAATCATTCAAATGGTTTTATCCATCATTCAATCAACACTCGGGACCCTCAAATTGAATCATTTTTAGGAAGACAAATTCATATTGCCACGGAATATTCTGGTCAAATTGATCCATTGAGTCTTCAGGAATATCGTTCTAAAAACGGTTTTGAAGCACTAAAACAGTGTTTAAAAGAATATTCCCCAGAAGAAATAATAGAAAATATTAAATCAAGTGGATTGCGAGGGAGAGGTGGAGCTGGATTTCCAACCGGACAAAAATTGCAAATTGCTCATCAAGCCCAAGATGAAAAAAAATATATCATATGCAATGGTGACGAAGGCGATCCTGGAGCTTTTATGGATCGAATGATTTTAGAATCTTATCCATTTCGAGTGATCGAAGGAATGATCATTGCTGCTTTTGCTGTGGGCGCCCATGAGGGATTCTTTTATATTCGTGTTGAGTATCCACTTGCTGTTGAACGTGTTAAAAATGCCATTTACCAATGTGAAAAAACTGGATTGCTTGGAGAAAATATTTTGGGCAGCGGATTTTCTCTAAAACTAAAGATTTTTGAAGGTGCAGGTGCTTTTGTTTGTGGAGAAGAGACCGCTCTTATCGCGTCCATCGAGGGCCGTCGAGGAATGCCAAGCTTCCGGCCGCCCTATCCGGCACAAAAAGGTTTGTGGGGACATTCAACGTTAGTGAATAACTGCGAAACCTTTGCAGCAGTACCCTGGATAATTAGAAATGGAGCCCAGGCATTTTCAAAATTGGGTACAGACAAGAGCAAAGGTACTAAAGTATTTTCATTGGCTGGGAAAGTTGCCCGTGGTGGACTGATTGAAGTTCCAATGGGCATGACCATTCGGGAGATTGTTGATGAAATCGGCGGTGGAATAGAAAATGGCAGACAATTCAAGGCTGTTCAAATTGGTGGCCCTTCAGGTGGGTGTATCCCTGTTGAATTAGCGGATACCAAAGTTGATTACGAAGATTTGACTAAAGCCGGTGCTATGATGGGATCGGGCGGTTTATTAGTGATGGATGAAAATGATTGTATGGTAGACATTGCCCGATATTTTCTTACTTTTACTTGCAGTCAATCCTGTGGTAAATGCACCTATTGTCGTATTGGTATCCACCATATGCTAACGATTTTAGAAAAAATTTGCGCTGGCAAGGGGACACAATCTGACTTGCAAAAACTTGAAATAATTGCTCATAAAACCAAGCAAGGAAGTCTGTGTGGATTAGGGAAAACCGCTCCAAATCCAATATTGACTACTTTAACATATTTTCGAGATGAGTATGAAGCACATTTGGACGGGATTTGTCCGGCGAAACGGTGTAGAGATTTAATATCATATGCTATAGATGATAGTTGTATCGGCTGCACCATTTGCGCACAAAGGTGCCCCGTGAATGCAATAACGATTACACCTTATCAAAAGCATTCTATTAATCAAGATTTATGTACAAAATGTGGCACCTGTAAACAGGTTTGCCCAACAGAATCTGTTGTAATTTTATAAAAATGATAAATTTGACCTTAAATAATCAGCAACTTTCAGTCACAGGTGGCAGCACAATTTTGGATGCTGCTAAAAATTTGGGGATCAATATTCCAACGCTGTGCCATTTTAATGGATACAAATCCAATACTTCCTGCATGATTTGTGTAGTTCATGAACTAAAAACAGATTCGCTGATTCCTGCATGTTCCATGCCTGTAGAAGAAGGAATGCAAATTGAAACGAGTAATGAAAGAGTGTGGGAAGCACGTAAAGATACTCTTGATCTTTTGTTAAGCGAGCATGTTGGAGATTGTGAAGCACCGTGTCAGAGGGCTTGTCCAGCTAATATGAACATTCCACTGATGATCAGGCAGATTCAAGAGAAAAATTTTGAAGAAGCAATAATTACTGTTAAAAAAGATATCGCTTTTCCAGCCGTTTTGGGCCGTATCTGTCCCGCTCCCTGTGAAAGAGGTTGTCATCGAAAATATTATGATAATCCCGTTTCAATATGCTATTTAAAAAGATTTGCTGCTGATGTCGACCTGGCTAAGGAATCACAGTATAGGCCTTACGTAAAACCAAATTCAGGAAAAAAAGTCGCCATTATTGGCGCTGGTCCCACAGGACTTTCTGCCGCTTATTACATTGCTCAATTTGGACATTACTGTTGTATTTTTGACCGGAATAGCAAACCAGGTGGATTGCTTCAATACGAAGTCCATGATGAAAAATTACCAAAATCTATTTTAAATGCAGAGATTGAACAAATACTTGAATTGGGAGTTGAACTCAGATTGAAACAAACACTGGGTAAAAATCTTAATATAAGTGAATTAAAAGATGATTACAATGCAGTTGTTCTTGCTTTAGGTAAAACGGATCCGAATTTATTCAAAAATTCTGAAATTGAACTTTCTTCCCGCGGAATTGTGGTTAACAGAAAAACCTATGAAACCAATGTTCCCGGAATATTTACCGGTGGAAATGCAATTTCAGAAGGGAAAATGGCAATTCGTTCAGTTGCACACGGGAAATACATCGCTAATTCTGTAAACCAATTTGTAAATGGTCGGACCATCACAGGGCATCCTCAAAGATTTAATTCAGTTTTGGGAAAATTACAGGATGGCGAAGCGGAAGAATTCATCAAAGAGGCGGAAGTGTTCAACCGAGTAGTACCTGCTGAAAGTTTTGAGATAGGTTATTCTGTCAATGAATCTGTAAAAGAATCAAAAAGATGCTTTCATTGCGATTGTCGAAAACCTGAATCCTGCAAATTAAGACAATATTCTGATGAGTATGGGGCAAATCAAAGACAGTTTAAGTTTGGTCAAAGAAAACGATTTCAAAAAAATGTAAAGCATGATTTAATTATTCTTGAACCAGGTAAATGTATTAAATGTAACTTATGTATTGAAATTACGAAAAAAGCAGGAGAAAAGCTTAGCTTCACATTTATTAACCGTGGATTTGATGTTCAACTGACTGTTCCATTCAATGAATCTCTGAATAATGGACTTCAAAAAGTGGCAAAGGAATGTGTTGAAGCCTGTCCAACTGCAGCATTAGCTTGGCGAAACGGTGAGGAGGAATCGGATATTGATAAAAAATAAATCAATATTTTTAATATTTATTTTATGCTATCTCTTTTTAGCCTGTTCTGAAAAAAAGGAATCTGAAATTACAGTCAAAAATGTTGAAACAGCATATTGGCCCATTTTTCGGGGTGATCAGAATTTATCCGGAGTTACTAACGAACTACTTCCTGATAAACTGGAATTGCTTTGGTCCTTTAAAACAAAATATGATATTATTTCATCACCGGTAATCGGTTTTGGAAATGTCTATATCGGATCTACCGATGGAAAAGTATATTCAATAGATTTACTCAATGGGAAAAAAGTATGGGAGTTTAACACAGAAGATGATATTGAGGCTTCTCCGCTTCTGCTTGATCAAACTATTTATATCGGTAATCTGAGCGGTACCTTTTTTGCGCTCAATGCTCTCTCTGGCCGGATAGAATGGAAATATGAAATAAGTGGTGAAATAATAGGTTCGGCAAATTGGGCTGCTGTTCCCAATAGTTCGAAAAAACAGGTTTTAGTCGGCAGTTATGATACAAAAATGTATTGCTTTGATGCTGAAACCGGCGAATTGAAATGGACTTACGAAACAGATTATTACATCAATGGTGCTCCTGCAACAGATGGTCAACATGTTGTATTTGGCGGCTGCGATGAAAAACTTTATATCCTTTCGGTTATCGATGGAACGAAAAAGGGAGAAGTGTGGGCAGGTTCGTATATTGCCGGTTCTGCTGCATTGTTGGATAATCGCGCTTATGTCGGTCATTATGACAGTAAATTAGTTTGTATAGATTTAGTTGAACAGAAAATTGTTTGGGAATATGAGGATGAAGAGCGCAGAGGAGAATTTTTCTCTTCGCCTGCTGTTGGAAAAGACCGGATTATCATTGGCTCACGTGATTATTTCTTACACTGTGTAGATCGAGAAACAGGACAAAAAATCTGGAAATTTCAAACTCGTGATGAAGTGGATAGTTCGCCTGTAATCGTTAACGATAAAGTTGTTTTTGGTTCGACAGATGGAAGATTATATATGCTCAATTTAGAGGATGGAAGAGAAATCTGGTCTTATGAAATTGGAGCTCCAATCATTGGATGTCCTGCAGTATCAGGAGGGATGATTGTCATTGGAGCTGAAGATGGCTGTGTATATGCTTTTGGAGAAAATAAATGAAAATTGTTCACATAGTTCCGGGTTCTGGCGGAACCTTCTATTGCCAAAATTGCATGAGAGACATTGAGCTGATTGAATCACTCAAAGCACTTGGACATGAAATTTACATAGTACCCATGTATTTGCCCATAAGTGTCGATGATCACGAGAAAGTAGATGACATACCTGTTTTCTATGGTGCGATCAATATTTACCTCAAGGAAAAATTACCATTTTATCGCTATGCACCAATGTGGTTGGAAAAACTTTTTGATTCTCAACTATTATTGCGGTTTGCGGCAAAAAAATCTGGATCAACACGTCCGTCAGGGATGGAAGATATGACAATTTCGATGTTAATGGGAGAGGAGGGTCGGCAAGCATCAGAATTGGATCATCTGATTAAATTTCTAAAAAGAAAGATTAAACCGGATATAGTTCATCTTTCCAATGCGCTTTTACTTGGACTTGCCCGTCGATTAAAAAATGATCTTAGTACAAAAGTTATTTGTTTTCTGCAAGATGAGAATGAGTGGATTGATCCGATGAGTGAAGAATATCAAAAGAGGATTTGGGATTTGATAGCAGAAAGAGCAGTTGATGTGGACATGTTCGTCGCTGCCAGTAATTATTATTCTGAAAAGTCAAAAGCACTGCTTAAAATACCGGCTGAAAAAATAAATGTAGTTTACGACGGGATTAATTTAGATGGTTACGAAACATCTTCCCTTCCATTCGATCCGCCTGTGATTGGTTATTTATGCAGGATGTCGGAATATTTTGGTTTAGGGATTATTGTCGATGCTTTTATTCGTTTAAAGCAGAACGTACGTATTAAGGATTTGAAACTTTACTTAACCGGTGGATATACAAGTGACGATAAAATTTTTGTCAACGAAATATTAAAGAAAATTTCTAAGTTTGGTTTTGAAAAGGATGTTAAGATATTTGAAGAATTTAATAAGGGAAATCGGATACAATTTTTAAGATCTCTCACTTTGCTTTCTGTTCCAGTACCAACTGGTGAAGCATTTGGAGCTTATCAATTAGAGGCATTGGCGGCTGGTGTCCCGATTGTTCAGCCGAATATTGGCGGTTACCCCGAATTTATCGAAGCGACTGGTGGAGGCATCATTTACGAACCCAATGATAGTGAAAATCTTGCAAAGGCTGTGGCTTCTCTATTAACCAAACCGGATCAGGTTCGTAAATTCGGAGCACAAGGCAGAAAATCTGTTCTGGAAAAGTATTCAATGAGCGATATGGCAAAAAAAATTATCAAAGTATACGAGAGCATAATAAACAATTAGGCAACTAAGTTTACCAAGCTGCAATGATTGACTTTGACTAAGATTTGTATCTTAGAACTTTGTGGCAAAAAAAATGAGATCAAATAATGTTACTCGAACTAAAAAATATCGAAAAAAAATATTATACTCCTTCTGGCAAAGTGCCTGTAACCATACTAAATAACATTTCTCTTCAAGTAGAGCAAGGAGAAGCAATTGCTGTGGTTGGGCCTTCCGGTTCAGGAAAAAGTACCCTATTGAATATTATTGGCGCGCTGGACAAACCTACTTCGGGATCTGTGAATTTTAATGGAAAAAATCTGGCTACAATGAATGAAAATGAATTAGCAAATATAAGAAATATGGAAATTGGATTTATCTTTCAACTCCACCATCTACTGCCACAGTGCACGGTTCTTGAAAATGTTTTAATTCCAACGATTCCTCAGAAAAAGAAAAAAAATAATAAGGAATTTAGAAATCGAGCGAAAATATTATTAGGAAAAGTTGGCCTTGAAAATCATTTTGATTACTTTCCTGCCCGGTTATCCAGTGGTGAACAGCAGCGTGTTGCAGTAGTTCGTGCTCTTATTAATCAACCAAGATTAGTTTTAGCGGATGAACCTACAGGTTCACTTGATCAAACTTCGGCTGATAATTTAGGTCAGATTTTGATTGATTTAAATAAAGCAGAAAATGTGACATTAATTGTGGTGACGCATTCACTTGATTTAGCCGAGAGAATGAATACAGTTTACAATCTTCAAAATGGAAGATTGGAAGTATATAAAAAATCATGAATAGAGATTACATAATTAATTTAGCATGAATAATTCATAAAATTTTTTTAGGTTGTAATCAAATTATTGTACTTAAATAAGTCCAAGATGAAATAGAAATATTTTAAATAGATCCTGAACTTGTTTTCACAAAGTGACCACTTCTTGGCAGGATCTTTAAATCAATTTATGAATAATTCAGGTTAGATTGTACAAAATTTAAGTAATCTTACACCTCTCTTAAATCCCCCCTAAAGGAGGGCGTTGGGGGACATTAATCTGTTTGAACAAAAATTTAATCATATGAATATTTTGAAATTTATATTTCGAAGCCTCACATTTTATAGGCGAATTCATTTATGGGTTGTTCTTGGAACGATGGTGAGCACCACAATTTTAGTCGGCGCTCTTATTATCGGTGATTCTATTCGACACAGCCTGCAGCAAATTGTATTTGACAGACTTGGGAAAACAGAATTCGCCCTATCTTCAGGAGCCCGCTTTTTCCGTACACAAGTTGCAGAAAACCTTTCTGAAAAACTTCGAACTCCTGTTGCACCTCTGTTACAAACGAAAGGGATTGCAATTGTTGGTAGTGGAAAACAGAGAGTAAACAATGTTCAAGTGATTGGTGTTGATAACCGCTTTGGTAAAATTGGTAATGTCTCAGGAATTTATGAAAATATCTCCTCTGATGAAGCAATCATCAACTCTCAAGTTGCGTTTCGCCTTCAATTAAAAATAGGAGATGAGTTTTTACTAAGGATAGAAAATCTATATTACATTCCCAAAGATGTTCCTTTGGCTTTGGACTCAGAAACGAGTTTTGCAAAAAGATTTACAGTGAAATCGGTTGTTTCAAAAAAGGAATTTGGCAGATTTAACCTCAAAGCTGATCAAATTGCTCCAAACACTGTTTTTGTTTCTTTGGATTTTTTGGGGCAGGAGATGGGATTAGAATACAAATCCAATGTTTTACTTGTTGCAGAAAAACAGGAAAATCCGCTTTCCATTAACAAAGTGAATGAAGCATTTAAAGAGGCCTGGTCGTTATCTGATGCAGGATTTGAATTAATTCAGATATTAGAAAATAATCAAATTGAATTGAGATCAGAACGTATTTTTTTAGACCCGTCTGTCGTGAATAAAGCTCTAAAAATGTATGATAATTCTCAGCAGATTTTTACCTATTTTGTCAATGAAATCCGCTTGAAAGAAAGAGCGACACCTTATTCATTTGTTTCTGCTTTAAGTGATTTGGACCTAAAAGAAGATGAGATTCTTATAAACGAATGGCTTGCAAACGATCTTAATGCAAAAAAAGGCGACCAGATAAAACTCACTTATTATGTTCTGGGATCGTCGCGTTCTCTGGTGGAAACAACATCTGATTTTCGAGTTAAGTCTATTGTTCCAATACAAGGTGTCTTCGCTGATAGAAAGTTAACGCCTGACTTTCCAGGTCTTGCGAATGCAGAAAACTGCCGTGATTGGGATCCGGGTATTCCAATCGATTTGGATAAAATCCGCGATAAGGATGAAGATTACTGGGCCAATTATCGCGGAATACCAAAAGTATTTATTTCATTAAGTACCGCTCAAAAAATGTGGCAAAATCGTTTTGGTAATTTGACTGCGATGCGATTTCCAAATGAAAAGAAAGAAAGAGTTGAGGAGGATTTAACAAATGCAATTGATCCGGTTAGTCTCGGATTCTACTTTCGTGATGTTAAAAACGAAGGTCTTCGAGCAAGTTCACAATCAGTAGATTTTGCTCAATTATTTTTAGGACTAAGTTTTTTTATTATTATTTCTGCTTTGCTATTGACCGGCTTACTCTATGTTTTTAGTATTGAACAAAGATCCGAAGAAAGCGGATTGTTTTTAGCATTGGGGTTTGCAAAGAAATCAATCAAACATATTATTTTATTAGAAGGAATAATTCTTGTCATTGTTGGCAGTATATTTGGAGCGGTCAGTGGAATATTATATAATCAGATTGTATTGCTTGCACTAAAAAGTGTTTGGCAGGGGATTGTCGGTACATCGTCCATACAAATTCATATTAAGTCTTCAACCATTATATTGGGGACATTGATTGGAGTCACTATTAATCTCCTGACAATCTGGCTGGTTGGAAGAAATCAACTTAAACAACCAATTGTTGATCTTCAAAAAGGAATTACAAAACTAGAAACTATAAAAACAAAGAAACCAAAGTTAAGCACGGCTGTGAGTTTTGTTTGTTTGATGGGAGTTATTATAATCCTGATTTTATCAGATGTCGGAAGAGGACGAGAAGCCTTTGCTTCCTTCTTTTCTGCGGGTTCTTTGCTTTTAATTGGCGGTGTTGCATTTGTTAATCTTCTTATTATAAAAAAAGCGAATAAATTGAAAACTGCAAAGTTGAGCCTCATTAGCATTGGCATTCGCAATAACGCACGAAAACGGTTTCGCAGCCTGGCGATTGTTGGATTACTTGCAAGTGGCTTATTTATTGTTTTTACCGTGGGAGCGAATCGACAAAGTTCATTAAAAGATGCAGAAAAAAGGGAATCCGGAACAGGCGGTTTTGCACTATTTGGCGAAAGTGTTATTCCAATTTTGTATGATTTAAACAGTGAGAAAGGTCGCAATTTTTACACTCTAAATGAAATAAATCCAGAAAATGTGAAATTTGTATCATTTCGTGTAAAGGAAGGAGACGATGCCAGTTGTCTGAATCTCAACCGGGTTTCAACACCTCAACTGATTGGCGTCAATCCGGATGAATTATCAAAAAGAGGTTCATTCTCTTTTTTAAAAACAACAACAGAAGTAAATCCAGAAAATCCCTGGGAAATTCTTGATCAAAATCTCTCTGAAGATGTCATTCCGGGAATTGCAGATCAAACAGTCATAGTTTGGGGACTGGGAAAATCAGTAGGCGATACACTTGTTTATGTGGACGAAAGTGGTAAAATATTTAAAATTAAATTAGTTGGAGGGCTTGCTAATTCGATTTTTCAAGGAAATGTTATTATCTCTGAGAAAGCATTCATAAAAAAATACCCTTCAATAAGCGGCTCAAGACTCTTTCTTGTTGATGCTCCATTTTCAGAAATAGAAGATACGACACAAAAGATTACCTGGGCTTTACAGGATCAAGGAGTAGATTTAACTCCAACTTATGATAGACTGGCACAATTTTCTCAAGTTGAAAATACTTATTTATCTATATTTTTAATTTTGGGCACTTTTGGTTTGATTCTCGGCAGTATTGGAATTGGTATAGTCATTTGGCGGAATGTTTCAGAACGTCAAGGTGAATTAGCTTTGCTCCGTTCCGTTGGTTTTACAAGAAAAGCGGTTCAATTATTAATTTTATCTGAACATTCTGTTTTATTATTTGCCGGTATATTAATCGGAATTGTGACTGCCTTGTTGGCTACTCTTCCAACTCTAATGCAACCAGGATCAAATATCCCTTATGTGACTATAATTCTATTATTATTAATAGTTGTGATTAACGGAGGAATTTGGACATATTTAGCTGCATTTATGGCAACGAAAAAAGATCTATTACCGGCGCTGCGAAATGAATAACAATTTTTGGAATTATATATGATAATTTTATAATAACATTGAATAATATTTGATTAACAATATTCAGGAGGCAAAAATGAGTAATAAATACTCTTGTGGTAATAATGTAACATTAATATTTCCCTGTTCAGGTGCGTCTGATGTCGGAGAATTGTCTGACAGAGTTGCACGCAGGATGATGAAGGCAGGAATAGGAAAGATGTACTGCCTTGCAGGTATTGGCGGGCACGTGGAGGATATTATTAACAATTCAAAAAAAGCTGATAAAATAATAGTTATTGATGGATGTTCTATATTGTGTGCTTTAAAAACATTGGAGCATGCCGATTTAAAGGGAAAAGCAGTCAACTTGGAGGAACTCGGTTTTATTAAAGGAAAAAGTACAGTTAAAGGTGATGTAATTAGCAGAGCTTTTGAAAAAGTAAATGAAAAACTAAAAAATTATTAAAAATTTTATTCACTATATATATAAACAAAATGAGGTTACAGATTTGTCAATAGTTCAGCATTAAATTTAACATCTTTTGTTGTTTTATCTTAATCCACATTGCTAAAGATGCTCGGGTAGGACTCGAAAGTACTACGTAATATGCAAATTATTCATAAAAATCAATATAACTTAAATCATATTTCTTCATAAACTATTCATTATAGTCCTCAACTTCTCCCGATTTTTACCAATGCCAGAGTATCCATTGTTCGCTGTCAGTGAATACTCCTGATATCATAGGTAAACAGCTTATCCGCATGACGAATATATAACCGTCCGCCACACACTACCGGGTGTGCCCAGTGCATTCCTTTCCCCCCTCCCTTCAGGCACTTCGAGAATGAGCTTACTTCACCATATTTTTCGAGTGTTGGTTTAACTAACTTCATGGTTCCGTTTTCCTCCAGGAAATATAACATATCGTCTGCATAAACCAGTGAGCCTTTTCCCCGTGTTTGCCACATCTGTTCTCCAACCATAAAATCCAAACAGAACCATCCTCTCGAATTATGCCCTGCCCCGTAAAGATATCCATCATGCAAGATGATACCACCATGATGGTTGTCCATAAGAATCATCAGCTCGGTAATGCAAGCACTGTGAAAGATCGACCTTCAACCGAAAGCAATTTATATGTTCCGGATCTCTTCAATCTCATTCAATTGTCCACATCGTCAGTGTCTCATTATCCTTGACATAAATTATATTCCCAGCAATTACAGGATGTGCATAAACGGGTGTATCAGCAACCTTGATTCGAGCAATCTCCTCGTATTCCTTGCCACCTGGCTTGAAAGCGATTAATTCAGATTCACTGGGCAAAGCGAGAACGACTGAACCAGCGTCAAGAAGAGCTCCGAAATTTTTATGACTGGTATCATCAGTCCAGGCTATTTGTCCGGTACTAGCGTTCATGCAATACAATCTGCCGCGGTCGGAAAGCCCAAAGAGTAAACCGTCTTTAAGCACCGGAGTGTTATATGCAGTGCCAAGTTCCTCATTGCTCCAAAGCTCTTTAACGCTAAAGCCATTACCCTGTTTTTGAACCATCACAGCCTTGGTGCCCTGACCTTGTCCCGTATAAATCACCGTTTGGCCATCTACGATCGGGGTTGCACAGTTATAAAATCGTTTCTGAAGAGGGGTCGGTACTTGCCATAGTAACCCGCCATCAGCCATGGCGATACTCATGATGTTTTTCTCTGTCTGTAAAACAACCTGTTTTGTGCCTTCCACTGTAATCAGGATGGGCGATGAATACACTGGCCCATCGCCGATCCATTTCCAATTTTCTTTGCCGGTGTCTAAATCAAACGCTATAATCACACCATTGTCATTTCCACCAAGATGTGCAACACACATTTTGTCGACAATGATCGGCGACATTCCTGTGAAGAATTGGGGAACGGCTTTGGTGAACCCATCCTTGCGCCACACAATATTACCAGTACCTTTCTCCAGACAAGAAAGTATACCACTCGCTCCTAATGTAATAATCTTTCCATTTGAAACCGTAGGTGAGCTTCTGGGGCCTGGGTGTGATCTGGCAGGTCCGGTCACGGCCGGAGCTTCATACCTGTCCTGCCACAATTCCTTTCCGCTTCCTGCGTCTAAGCACCGTATGACTTCATCCGCATCCTGTCGCGTAAAGACATAGAGTTTGCCGTCAACCAGGGCTGGTGTTGCATCGCCCGTGCCCACTGTTACTTTCCATTTCTGAGTCAGTTCTGTGGGCCATTTTGCTGGGGCTTCAAATCCCGCTACCTTCCCATCCCGATTTGTCCCTCGCCACTGGGGCCAATCCTGTGCAAAGACAAATCCCACATTGATTAAAATTACATATCCTGCAATTGCAGCGATTAATCGATATACGTTTTTCATTCTCCCTCCCTTTTTATTTTTATGGTAAATATTTCAAACTTTCTACACATACTGGAATTTTAATCTGTTTTTTAATGTATAACGATGAGGCTAAGGTGCGGATATTATACCATCGTCTTCAACCTCTTGTTGGGTACCCCGGCTCCCCCTTGCCATCCAGGGGCAGTCATTCTTCTGGGGACAGTCGACGCAACAGTGTTTTCTTGATACGATTGGGAGTATAATACACGATTCGACGACAAAAACTGAAACGAGACCAACCAGTCGCCACGAAAAAGAGCTCCACAATGCTAACCCCCCACATGCTACGGGGATAATCCACAGCGGAACAATCACGGGTATGTGGCGTCTGAATTTTTCAGCAAAGCAGTCTCGGTCTCCCCCCTTCATGATTCTCGCCGATATTGTTCCGTAGCCGCATGGACATCTACTGGTAGAGTAGTGTGCGCAGTAGGGGCATACGAAAATTATTATCCAGAAAGCGCCAGCGATCCCGTAGGCAAGATAGCTGACGGCACCCGCGAGCGCTGAAGGTGAGAAACCATATGCGTATGCTATTGTCACTGCACCGATGAGCAACATCGCAGCATACGGAATGTTTGCACTGATAGTCTCCTGTTTTGTGTATTCGCGCATTGCGTATTGTATTTCTCCTGGTAAGCAGGTCTCATCGCCCGACCATTAATTAACTTAATGATTATTCGTTTAGTACACATTAGTAAATGAGTATTAAGTCAATAACAACTTACTTATTCAACTTAAAAAAATCAAGGAAATTGTATTTATAATTTGTTCTCTTTTATCAAGACTTATATAGTATTGTGTTTTAAGAAGATAGGAAAGCTTAGAGTGGTTCGTTAAGTGTCCAGAACGGGGAGTTCCCAACTGACCCATAGTTAATAATAAACTTAGCAATGGGCTATTTTTTAATAGCGCACCATGTTATCAATAGCACACCGCAAGCTCACCGCAACCTCATCCTTGCAAGTAATAAGTCATAAACATCTAAATCATTTATTGACAATAAGTTACAGGGACGGTATTCTCATGAGTTCCTAATTTGTGCCCAAAAATAAATGAACAAATCACTATGTATTATTGAAATTTACGTATAAAAAAAACTACTTTTTTGTTTGTATTCTTTGTAGTCAAATGTAAAAATCACCCATATTGCTTCTATAATTAAAATACCCATGAAAACTTTGTAAAAAATGTCTTGCTGCGGTTATCTAATTCCGTGATCCTTGTAGCTCCTTCCTGATAAGCTAACTGGATGGATCCGAAAGGAGGTAAAAACCTCCAGACAAATACCAGCTGGATATTCTCCCGATCCAGATCATAGGCTGTATCTCCCAATAATCTGTTAACTTTATATCTTGATTGATAAAATACTTTGAAGTACATATCGTTGTTGAAATAATAAGTAGACCTCACAAAATGACGCCAAGAACTTTCGTCATCTGTTTCGGGCCAGAACCAGAGCCTTGTAATCGAATAAGTAGCATTCCATCCTTCGGTGATTTTCAGATCAATACTCCCCATTATCTCTTCTACATCACTATCAAAGTTCTTACCTTTTCCGTAAGTAAAAGATATCTCTTTACCGATTTTTGAATCATAATCAAGTTCCACTTCGCTCATATTATTCCTGAAATCTTTTTCAAATACAGGCAAGTATTCGGCTTTAAAGTCTGCATTATGAGATATATCCAGACTCCATTTTTTAAATAGACTAAACTCTATACTGTTTCTCAATTCCCAGCTTCTCAGATCACCGTTTTGGCTCCAGTACTGGTTATAATTCACACTTGGCTGAATAGATTCGATCCCATTTTTATTTATCCAGAATACTCTCCTGATATTAGTATCGAATTCCCTGCGGTTATCGTCCCTGATATAACCTATCGGATTAATATTCTCTCTTACTCCCTCACCGACATGAGTATACCTTACATGAAAATGGGAAAATTCTGAATCATAAGAAGGTCTGAAAAAATAAGTCCAGGTACCATCATCCTTGGAACCATGGCTTTTTATCATCTGCGATGTCATTCCAAACACATCTGTAAAGAACAATGTTGCTACGAGTCCAACCGAACCGGTATTATCATTTCGATAGTATCTATTCGCTCCGATCAGTCCGATATTCGAACCGCTTCCGAATTCACGATTTACTCTGAACACTGTATAGTTAGCTTCTTTACCTTCTTTAATATCCGCTCCGGCGGAGTATGGATCGGATTGAGTGGATAAAGCGTTAATCTTCCAATCGTCGAATTTACCGTTTATTTTCAGTCCCCAGGGTATCTCACCGATCCTTCTTGAGTAAAACTGCCTGATCCTCGTAGAATAATTCTCATTTCCTTCCAGAAAGAACGGTCTCTTCTCGGGATATGATATTTCAAATCTGGTAAGATTTGTTCTTTCAACATCCGCCTCTATAGTTGCAAAGTCAGGATTAATTGTAGCATCTAAACCCAGATTACTTGCAAGGCTATACCTGAAATCCAATCCTGCCCTTCCATCCGGATCTTTTCCTTCCTCTAACTGTGACTGAGCGTAAGGAATTATTGTATATCTTTTTGCCACAACATTTGAAAGATCAAGGTTCGTTAAACGACCGAACTGAGAAACTCTATGAGTTGAAACCATACCTCTTATCCATAAAGACACTTCCAGATTCCTTGGAACAACCCTTATGAAATTTAAACCCCATTCTGTAAGCTCGGAATTGAATTTCAGGGTTTCAAAAGGTATCGCAATTTCTGCTGACCATCCGTCTGAATTAACCGTACTGGCACTACTCCACTTTCCATCCCAGTTATTATCTTGCGTCCTGCCATTATCCGCATATCTGCCGTCTTTCTGGGTCCCAATCGAATTCACAATAAAATAATAGGCATTATTGTCATCATTAAATGTATCAAGAAACACCCCGACAGCATCGTCATCTTCAACATCAGCATCACGTCTTGTTACCCTGGCTGATAGCCTGGAAATATCCGGTTCGTAACAATAAAAACAGAAATACAGCACATTTTCTGTATACAGCATTTTTACCACAGTATTCAGTGAAGCCGGCTCTCCATGTTTCGGTTGAAATTGATAAAAATCCGATATTTGATCGGCACTCTGCCATTGAGATTCATCGAGGACACCATCAATATTGATGTTGTCATCAATTTTTATAGCCGTAAGCTGCTGAGAGTAACTATAACCATAAGAAATTACTATTGAAAAAAGCAACAGCATAGCATAAAAACTTAGTCTCATTAATAATCTTCTTAACCTTAGCAAATAACAACTTTTCATTAGTAAGTCTTTCTTTTATATTATCCGATATTCCCCATATCAATCTTCTGAAACACTCCATTACTATCAAACCTGAGAACTGTATCCCGTCAGAGCATTCTGGACACTCTTGCTTTAAAAGTTAAGGTGTAGATTTTATTTTGTCAAATGATTTTTTCATAAATTTTTTCTCTAGATTTTGAGTCCCTATTAACTGCATATTCCTTTCTTTAATCCATTCTCTCATATAGATTATTTTCTTATTCTTCTCTTATAAAAAACTAGCCCCCTTTTTAGAACCCTCAATTTGTCACATTATGTCACAATCTGGCAAAAAAATAGCCCAACAGCCTAAAACTATTGAGCTACTTAATATCTTGTTATTATAAGAGTTTTACCAGTGGGCGATACTGGATTTAAACCAGTGACCTCCTGCTTGTAAGGCATGTGGCCAATTAACAGTCTATAATATTCTTAGTGACTTAAAAACACTAAGTTATAGAAAAATTAATAGTTAAAGATTTATTTACTACACTATTCAAGACGCTCCTTCGGCACAGTAAAATTATATAAACCCTCAATTTATTGATTGATAATAGATTGTGGGTTTTTTTATATCTTAATAAAAGATGCAGTCAGTTATTATGAGTTTAAAAATTTAGGTCACGCCAGAGCTGTTACAGATGAAATAGTTGGTTATTACAACGAAGAAAGATTGCACATTGCCATTAATTTCCTTAGACCTATTGATTATCACAGAGGTAATCCAGACAAACTTTTAAAGAAAGACGAATTAAAATATTTCAAACTAGATATAGAAGAAGAGAAAAAACCTGGAAATTAAGCAGCATTCCCCGTTTATAATTGAATCGGAAATTAATAAAACCCGATACTTATTTCCAAGAACAAAAATTATACTTTAATCGTAAATATTTCAGACAGGGCATTAAATTTTTTCATAAAAATTTCAGAATAACTTGACAAATTTATTTGATTTTATTATAATTTAAAAACAGAGTGCTATATACCATCTTCCTGGATTACTTTTATCTGCACCAATTGTATAAATCTTGCCTGTGTTAATAAGATAGCATTTCAAGTTAGAACAGAAAATCATTCTTAGAAATATATAATTTAATGGTATTAAAAATGAAGGAGAATGTGATGAGAAATTTCAAATCATTTTTTATCTTGCTTCTACTGACAATTCTGGCAGGTCTTGTTTTCGGACATGGTCAGAACTATATAACCTCCAAAAAGCAGCAAGACCTTGTTCCACTTATTCTAATTATCACAGAAGAGGAAACGCTTGTGCTTGATTGCCGCAGACAAGAAATTACGCAGGACGTTTGGGGACGCAATGTCTGGAAGGTAATCAACGAAAGGAAGGAGATTCCAGCAAATGAAGTTGCAATTATCATATGCGACATGTGGGACCAACACTGGTCTCGCGGGGCAGCAGAACGAGTTGATGTCATGGCACCCAGGATGAACAAGGTAGTCAGCGCCGCTCGTGAACTTGGCGTGACCATCATCCACGCCCCATCTGGGACTATGAAGCATTACGAAGGTACACCTGCTTGGAAGCGGATTAAAAACGCGCCTCATGTCGAACCTCCGACGCCGAGAGAGCATGATGATCCACCTTTACCCGTGGATGACTCCGACGGCGGAAGCGACACTAATCATGGCAACGAAATCACCAATAACCGTGTTTGGACCCGGCAGATTGAAACCATCGAAATCGACCAGGAACGGGACGGAATCTCTGATAAAGGTCAAGAGATTTATAACTTTATGCAACAAAAGGATATTAAACATGTTATAATTATGGGTGTCCATACAAATATGTGTATCCTGAACCGCTCTTTCGCCATTAAGCAAATGGTGAAATGGGGAGTGAATATTATGCTCTGCCGTGATTTAACTGATGCGATGTATAACCCTGAGAAACCACCTTACGTAAGCCATGAAGAGGGAACCCGCTTGGTAGTAGAATATATCGAGAAATTCTGGTGCCCGTCTATTTCGAGCAAGGGTCTTCTACGATGACTCACGCTGAAGTTATGACATACATTAAGCATGCCATATAACCCTTAGATATTATTGAATGGTATGAACTTCACCCGCATTTTTCGTGCTTTTTCCTTTATTGCAAAGGTTCAATTTAATGCGGTATATCATTTTTTCTATTTCGGCTTGTAATCAGGGTTCATCTTCGGAAGTTTAGCGCCAGTCTCTTTTAACCAATTGGTCAACCTCGCGTCAAGTTCCCTAACTTTTTCGGGTATCTGTTTTGACAGGTCGTTCTTCTCACCTAAATCGTCATTGAGGTTGAACAGTTCGAAGGTTTTACCTTCATAGCGTTTAATCAGTTTCCAGTCACCAGCACGAATTATGCTGTACGGCACAATGTCACGCTGGCGGTAGTGAGGAAAGTGCCAGTAAATGGCATCGCGCTTCAGATTGCCGGTCTGCGTCAGTACAGGCAGTAGATTCTCGCCATCAATAGTACGACCAGACGGAATTTTCACACCGGCAGCTCCCATAATAGTCGGAAAGTAATCGACACTGGTGACGGGTTCGTCGCATACTGAACCCGGTTCAACGACGCTGTGCCAGTGGATGATTAGCGGTACGCGGATACCACCCTCATAGGGATAGCCCTTGCCGGCACGAAGTGGTGTGTTATTCGTTGGTCCCATCAATCCGCCGTTGTCGGATGTAAAGATGATGACAGTGTTATTAGTCAAGTTCAGTTCATCAAGTGTTGACATGATTCGACCCACAGCTTCGTCAACGCTGTGCACCATTGCAGCGTAAACAGGATTATTATGGTTAGTAGGTTTCTTAGCTTTGTACCTGGCAATAAGGTCATTTTTTGCCTGGATGGGTGTGTGTACTGCATAGTGCGCCATGTAAAGAAAAAAGGAACGGTCGCGATGTTTCCTGATGAAGCTGACAGCCTCGTCATTTTCGCGGTCGGTGAGGTATTCACCCTCTTTACGAGGCTTAAGCGTAGGAATGTAACCCTGCTTCTCTCTGTAATATGGGTCGAAGTAACTGGGCGGCTGGCCGAAGTCGCATCCTCCGATATTAAAATCAAAACCCTGCTTTTCCGGATACCAGTCTTCCATTCCGAGATGCCACTTCCCAACATGACACGAGACATAACCCGCCGGTTTTAGTGCTTCAGCGAGTGTTAGCTCATCGATTTCCATCCAGAATGGGTTGCGCGGACAGAGGAGTTCTTGACTGCTGGTGCCGATATACTCGAGTAGTTTCTGTTCGGGAGTCTGCTTTCCCTCTCTCTGGAATCGAGCGCGAATCCAATCAGTTACACCAACGCGTGCCGGGTAGCGCCCCGTGAGTACCGCTGCCCTTGTCGGCGAGCACACAGCGCAGGCAGCGTAAGCACTGCTGAACCTAACACCCTGAGATGCAAGTCGGTCAAGGTTTGGCGTCTCGTAATACTGGCTGCCGTAACATGACAAGTCGGTCCAACCCAGATCGTCAACAAGGATTATGATGAAGTTCAGCGGATGATTCCTTGTTGAATCTGCGGTGCATTTAACAGAAGATAGGAGTCCACCTGCGGCATATATGCCGATTGTCTTGAGAAATGTTCGGCGGTCTATCAGGTCTTTAAAAAATATGGTCTTAGAACGGTTTACGTTCATATTCTATGACTCCTTGATAGTTATTGGTCAATAATAAATCCTAATAAATTAATGTTTTTAAATATTAAATAAAAGTCAAGGATAATTTTTGACAAAATATTCTCATTATTTGATAATATTTTATCATTTTGTGATAAAATTTTGTCATTTTGTGATAAAATGTGATAAAAAATTATCATTTTTATCATTTTAAAATATTTTATAACTGTTCGTTATCTACTGTTTTACAAGTGTTTATTAGTATAATTAAAAATATTTTTCTACAAAAAATCATAATTTTTTTTCTGAATAATAGATAAATCATTATAAAAACCGCTAATTACGCTAAAAACCACTAATTACTCGAATTTCACGAATTTATAAAATGTTATTGATAATAATATTATATTATAAATATAACAAAAAATATTCGTATAAACAAGAACTATTTTTGTTTTAGCTATTAGCTATTAGTTTTTAGCTATTAGCAAAATAAAGAGGGTGAACACACGGGTTCACCCCTACATTATATTTGAAATTTTTATTATAACAGATTCGATAAATCGAACCCCTACATTTGGTTAAGGGAAAATACATTAAAAAATAATAATAAACCGCAGACCCAAAGGGAAAGGACACAGAGAAATAATAAACAAAAATATATTAAAACAGGGGATGAAACATTGCTATTAGCTGTTAGCTTTTAGCAAAACAATGAGGACGATCCGGCGGGTCGCCCCTACGTTAAATTTAAAATTTATATTATAACGGATTCGATAAATCGAATCCCTACATTTGGTTAAGGGAAAATATATTAAGAAATAATAACGAACCGCAGACCCACTGGGAAATGACGCAGAGAAATAATAAACAAAAATATATTAAAACAGGGGATGAAACATTGCTATTAGCTGTTAGCTATTAGCTTTTAGCAAAAAAAAGAGGGCGACCCGGCGGGTCGCCCCTACGTATTATAAAAACAACAATATATTAAAAATAAGGATTGGAAATAAAGGGGGTGAATCCAAAGGACAGGCACACAGTGCACGCACACGGGTTCACACCTACATTATATTTGAAATTTTTATTATAACGGATTCGATAAATCGAACCCCTACATTTGGTTAAAACAAAAAGATATTAAAAATGGTCGTTGGCAAAAATACCCAGGGTTGGTGGTTATGGGGCGGGAAATGATTCGTATGACTATCGATAACTGCGAGGTGAAGAACACCTTGTAGAGCATAAAAAAGAGAATGGGAAAAACATCATAACTGATTAATATCAAGTACATTTGTCAATTCATAACTTTTTTTATGAGCAGTTCCCTCCTACCCCGCAAAAATTAAAAATAAATACTCAAATCCATTAATAATTTTTATTAATGGGCTTTTTTTATGTTAATACGCAATAACATTTAATTTTTTCGATTCTGTTGTATATATTTTTGACTGAGTTTTCGGATGAAAAATCAAAAAGTCTTGAATTTAGATAAAAACGGTTTTATGAGTTTAATAATATAAACCGTTGAAACGGTTTAAACCTTAAATAGATATTTTGTCCCCTGACTGAAGTCAGGGGTTAATAAGCCATAGGCTTATTAATGAAATTTTGTTTGATTAATTTAAATTATTGACTTCAAACATTAGTATTTATATATTTAACTTGAGATTTTAACATATATTTATTTCCTAATAAAAATATAAACCACAGAGAACACCCACAGGGCAGGCCCACAGGGCAGGCAGAAAGGAGGGAATATGAGAGTATTAATAAGAATCAAAACAAATTTGTTGAGTTGTGTTTTGTTTTTGCTGGTTTTTCTTTTGAGCAAAGGTGACTTTGCTTTTGCACAGAAGGAAAATTTAGAGGTCTTTAACCGATGGATAGAGTGGAGCGATGGGAGGAATATGCTCGTTCACCATCTTAACAAGCAGGCATTCGGTTATCTTGACCTCAGAGACGAGGAGATTTCAAGGTTGAGAACGAAAGAGGACTGGATAGGAAGACAACAAAAGGTAAAAGATATACTTATGGAGATAGTCGGTCCATTTCCTGAAAAAACACCCCTGAATGCTAAGATTACAGGTGTTGTAAGAAAGGATGGCTACAGGATTGAAAAGATAATATATGAATCTATGCCAAATTTTTATGTTACCGGATGTCTTTTTATCCCGGATGGAATTATAGAAAAGAGACCAGCAATCCTCAATGTCATCGGGCATACAGATATTGCGTTCAGAGGTAAAAGTTATCAAATTTTGATTCATAATCTCGTTAAAAAGGGATTTATAGTTTTTGCGATAGATCCTGTTGGTCAGGGTGAAAGACTTCAATATTATGACCCTGAAAAGAAGGCTTCTTCGGTAGGAGGAGCAACGAGTGAACATTCTTATGTTGGGAGGCAGTGTTTTATATCGGGTGTCTCTTTGGGGAGATATTTCACCTGGGATGGTATTAGAGGAATAGATTATCTTTTGACCCGCAGTGAGGTTGACCCAGAAAGGATTGGAGTAACGGGACTATCCGGTGGAGGAACACAGACAGCGTATATTTCTGCTTTTGACGAAAGGGTGAAGGCGGCAGCACCTGCCTGCTATATTACAGGATTCAGGAGACTTCTTGAGTCTATTGGACCACAGGATGCCGAGCAGAATTTTTATCACGGGGTATCAAGCGGGATAACTCATGCCGACCTTCTTGAAGTCAGAGCACCAAAACCGACTCTTATAGTGACAACAACACGTGATTTTTTCAGCATACAAGGAGCACGCGAAACTTTCAGGGAGGTTATGAATGCTTACAAAGCGTTTGGAAAAGAAGAAAATTTAGATAATGTCGAGGATGATTCCGGGCACGGGTATACACAAAAAAATAGAGAAGCGATATATGCATTTTTTCAGAAACATCTTGATTTCCCCGGAAACCCTTTTGATGAAGAGATTGAGATATTAGAACCAGAGGAGTTGAATGCAACAGCAACCGGTCAGGTTTCGACATCATTGGGCGGAGAGAGCGTATTCAGTATTAATAAAAAAGAGACACAAAAATTGATTGAAAAATTAGAGGATTCAAGGAGAGATATCGAGCAACATTTAAGTAAAGTTCAAATAAAAGCAAAAGAACTTTCAGGTTATATTACTCCAAGTGGAGAAGATGAGCCGATTTTCCGCGGTAGATATCGCAGAGATGGTTATTCGGTTGAGATGTATGCACTCCAAGGTGAAGGTGATTATGTGATACCTATTCTGTTAATGGTTCCTGATGGAGACAGGAAATTTCCAGCAGTAATCTATATTCATCCTGAAGGGAAATATGCCGAAGCCTCTCCTGATGGTCAAATCGAGGAATTAATAAAAAGAGGATTCATAGTTGCAGCACCCGACGTGATAGGGACCGGTGAGACTGGAGGCAGGGGAAGTTCTTTTGGTGCAGTTTTAATAGGGCGAAGTATAGCAGGCATTCAGGCTGGTGATATTGTTAGAGTTTCAAATATGTTGAAAAATCGAAGTGACGTTGAAACCGAAAAGATTGGTGCAGTTGCGGTCGATGAGATGTGTCCTGCACTTCTTCACGCTGCAGTTTTTGACCAATCAATAAGCAGAATTGCACTTATGGGATCTCCTATTTCATACAGGTCTATTGTAATGAACAGGTTTTATGAAATCAATTTTTCCTGTGCTGTGGCAGGGGCATTAACTGCTTACGATTTGCCGGACCTTATCGGGTGTATTGCACCAAGAAAAATTCTTCTGGCTCAATTAAAAGACCAGATGAAAGAGACTGCTTCAAGAGAACTCATTGAAGAGGAACTTAAATTTCCACGTTCTGTATATTCTCTTAGAAAAGTCCCCGAAAATCTGAAAATTTTAGAATTTGAATCTGACCAAGATACGGATTCAATTATTAATTGGTGGATTGAGTGATTTTTATTTTTTTGTATGGGATAAGATAATGCTTTTTCATTTATTAATTAGGATTCGTGTTTATTACATTTAGTTCACCTGACTCCTTCTGGAAAAATTGCGATATTTGGCGAAAAGTGAGTATTATCAAGAAATATGTTGAAATAAAAGAAGATTATTTTGTTTTTATAATAGATTGAATGGCAAAAGGTGGATTCCCGCTTTCGCGGGAATGACAAATAAATGCGGGAATGACAAATAAATGTGGGAATGACAGTTTAGTGTATTGTGGCTCATTTAGTATTATTAATAATGCAGTGATATAAAGACATTATTACAGGCAATTTTGTGGGAACACCTTCGCCAGCAGAATTTATCAATGACAAATGAGAGGATTGTCCCTACATGGTTGTGGAAGTTATAGGGATTCAATATATGAGTTTAATAATAAAAACCGTTAAAACGGTTTAAATATTAAATCGATGTTCCTGTCCCCTGACTGAAGTCAGGGGTTAATAAGCCATAGGCTTATTAATGAAAGGTTTATCAACCCTTATTTAAATTAAAAAAGGGATATTAATATGAAACGAAGAAAATTTTTAAAGACTATTGCAGCGGCTGGTTTAGCGACACAAATTTCTTCGGCTGCCTCTCCCCTTTCAGGAAAAGAAAAACAATTAAAGCCGGGTTCTCTGCCAAAGAGGCCTCTCGGGAATACTGGTGAATATCTATCAATCATTGGGTTGGGAGGTATGGTTTTAAGGGGGGTTGAACAGAGTACAGCAAATCAGATTGTTAAGGATTCTATAGAGGCGGGTGTGAATTATTTTGATGTTGCTCCAACATACGGTAATGCCGAGTTAAGATTGGGACCTGCTCTTGAGCCATTTCGGAAGGATGTATTTCTTGCCTGTAAAAGCACCGAACGGACAAGAAGTGAAATAACAAATGAGATGGAGAATTCTTTTAAGCGGCTGAGGACCGACTATTTCGACCTTTATCAGCTTCACTCACTAACAACCTTAGAAGATGTGAGAGTGGCATTCGGAAAGGATGGGTTAATAAGACTAATCGGGTTTTCAGCACACACAGTTGAAACTGCCATGGAAGCATTAGAGAATTTTGATTTTGATACAATTCTTTTTCCGGTAAATTTTGCCATGTGGTATAAAGGGAATTTTGGTCCCCAGGTCGTAGAATACGCCAGAAGCAAGGGGGCAGGGGTACTTGCCATAAAATCCATGGCTCGTGCGCTTCTGCCAAGAGGAACCAAACGTCTGTTCCCGAATTGCTGGTATGAACCACTATCGGACCCTGAAGAAGCATTACTTGGTCTCAGGTTCACACTTTCACAACCGGTTACCGCAGCGGTTCCACCGGGCGATGAAAGACTTTATCGAATGGCTCTTAAATTTGCTCCATCGTTTATTCCTCTTTCAGAAAAAGAAAAAGATGATTTGAAGCGGAAAGCCGTGGATATAAATCCCGTTTTTCAATATCCGTCCAATAGTTACAACATTATTAAAGGGTAAATTTATCATTATTGCGGCAGGAAGGCTTACCTGAATTTAGAGTTTTATGATACCCTCGATAAATCGAAGGGATAATGGTAACTTATATGATTCACACATTGTAAAATTTCAGGCTAATTTTGAATGAGCACGCAGCATTCTTTCCTTAATGTTCAATTTGTTAACACATGGAACCACACAGTGATTACACTCAATACATTTTGAGGCACGTTCATTAAATGAGAGTGATTTATACGAATCCCTGCCGAGTTCTAATTCGCCATATCCATCAGCATACATCAAAAATCTCATTATGTCGGGAATATTTACATTCTCAGGGCAGACGCCTGAACATTCGCCACACATTCTGCAGTATAATTTATCTGTCAATCTCGCAAATTTATCAAGAGTCTTTCTGTCGCTCCAGGAGAACTTTGAGCCCATAATACTGAAGTTCTCATCCAACTGCTGAAATGAAGTGATACTTGAAATCGTTGTTGCAATATTTTTATCATTAATGACCCATTTCAAAGCAGCCTGACATGGATTTAAATCCTCCATCTTATGTCCGGTATATCCTCTTCTCCATGTAATAATGTACGTCCACCATTTCCCCCCCATAACCTTCATTGCAACAACCGCAATCCCTGCCTTATTTGCCCTTTCTACTGCTTTTATGAGTTTTTCATCGCTCCTGTAATTATATTTCACTGTTAGGAGGTCATAAAACTTTGAATTTATCATTGCGTCAATAATTTCGGCTTCACTGCTGTGAGCGCTTATTCCGATATATCTTGCTTTTCCCTCTTTTTTTAATTTCTCAAGTGCAGACATAATATCTTCATTAACAGCCTGCTCTTTACTCGTGAGATCGTGTGCGAGGAAACAGTCAATATAATCTGTACCAAGTGCTTTAAGACTTTCTTCAGCATCATTTACTATTGTCCGCATTGACCTCTGTTTATTTTTTGTAGTTAAGAATACATCCTTTCGTCTCTTTTTGATTACTTTGCCTACCATAATTTCACTGTTCCCTCCCTTATAACTGCGCGCAGTATCAATATAATTTATCCCCATATCCAATGCCCTCTCAAGGACTGACGGGTCGTTAGTTAACATAGCGCCGAATCCAACCACCGATGCATTATAATCAATATTTCCCAATTTTCGATACTCAACGTTTTCTTCTTTATTTTTCTTATTCGATTCTTTTTCAATTGAAAAGTTTTTTATTATTGTTGTTCGATTCAGCGAATTTAAATAAACTCCCCCACTTAGAGCACCAAAAATACTATTTTTAATAAACTCTCTTCTGCCTATATTTTTTTTTGCTTTCATAATCCACCTTAAATAGTTTATGTTACAGCGTTATC
This sequence comes from bacterium, assembly GCA_030616165.1. Lineage (GTDB taxonomy): Bacteria > SM23-31 > SM23-31 > JAUVVT01 > JAUVVT01 > JAUWXV01. The sequence continues at coordinate 28,443 of JAUWXV010000018.1, forward strand.
TATATATGTGAATTTTAATTTTCCAATTTAGTCAAGGATTGTCAGATATAAAAATTAAAGTGTGGCAATAGTAAAAATGCAGAGTTCCCAAGAATATTTGTAAATCTTTGAATTTTGATTTAAAAATAGTTACAAGTTTAATAACATTGTTATTGAAAAAAAGTTCCAAAAAAATTTTTAAATCCTGAAATATTTCAAGTCCTTTTGTAAGTTTTACATGAATAATCAAATTTTATTTTTTTACTTATTTCTTTAACAATATCATTTCAGTAAATTTTTCACTTTATTCCGAAAATAGAATATATTTTAAATTAACATGAATATCTTAATTATCGGGTTCGATAAATCGAACCCCTACAAATGTTATCGTTATAATTGTAAGGGCTTGATTTATCAAGCCCTTTATATTAATTTTTGTTAAATCTGCACTTACATAATTAATCAAGAAAATAGAATATATTTTAAATTAACATGAATATCTTAATTATCGGGTTCGATAAATCGAA
>JAUWXV010000052.1 GCA_030616165.1 bacterium
CTGTGTAAGCCATTTTATTTTTAATAAAAACAACTAAATAAGAAAAGCTGTGCACCCATCTTCGATTTGATCAGCAAATATAAAATTTCCTTAATTAACTCCAGTTAAGTAGACTCGAAACACAACAAAAATATACTTACCGCTGCTACCTCCCGGTCCTGACGGAGTTAGGTAATTTTTATTTGTTCGGGGCTTAAACCATCAACGTTAATTCAAAAGAAAATTTTAATAAGTGCTTCTTAAATCTAAGTATGGGAATTAAACCCTGCTATAGCGGGTTGCAGGTTACAGGGCACCGCTAACTCCCCGTCTAGCACAGCTTCTTTATCAATATTTATCCTTATTTTATTATTAAATATAATTCAATATTTATTGAATTTCAAGGAAAAAATTTTCTTTATTTTGAATAAGTTTTGATATAAATTATAAATAAGTATATAGTTTCTTTTAAATCCGTATTGGCGGAGCCTATTTTCTTTTAAAGTTGACATGGTAAAAAGTCTAAAAATTTTGTTTTTAAATCTTTTTGCTGAAATAAGTGCAGATGTAATATATTGATTTAGCTTAATTTCCATAACCATATAGGGATAACCCTCTCATTTGTCCTTGCTAAATTTTAATCTTTTTGCCGCTTCGTCTTGAAAAGAAATTAATTAATTTTTAAATAATTAAAGGTTTTATTTTTGTGAAAGGTAAATTATCCACAGGTATGTGCTTTGCATTTTTGGCTGCATTTTTGTGGAGCACTGGAGGAGTTGGCATCAAAGTGCTTTCTCTTGATGGATTTCAGGTTGCTGCTTTTAGGGCTTTTATAGCAGCATTATTTCTTCTCCCATTTTTCAGACCAGGTGATATAAAATGGAATAAAACCCTTGTTGGATTTCTACTCGCATTTACATGGATGTCCGCTTCTTTTGTAATTTCGACAAAACTTACAACTGCCGCAAATGCAATAGCCCTTCAATATACTTCTGTATTCTGGGTCTTCTTAATTGATGAACTTCCTGTTAAGAAGACTATTCCGAAGAGAAAGATTATTCCTTTTATGCTTGTTCTTTTGGGGATATGGTTTTATATGACTGAGCAAAATACTGGTACAAATATTCTTGGCAATGTGCTTGGTTTATCTTCAGGACTGGGTTTTGGAGTTGTTGTAGTTCTTTTAAGAAGATTATCTCTCCCCAATGGAAAAAGTGTAATTTGCCTCGCTAATGGTGTTGTTTTTATTATTCTTTTCTTAATAATGTTAATAAGGGGCTTTAATTTACCTGATGTCGAGAATGTTGTCTTTGAGTTGAGTGTTCTTATCTACCTTGGAGTTTTTCAAATAGCAACAGCGTATATAGTTTTTAATAAAGCACTTCAGTCAATTTCTGCGCTCACTGGCAGTTTTGTTGCACTATCAGAACCTGTTCTCAATCCTATATGGGTTTATCTTTTTTTAAAAGAAGTTCCCACTTTTCACGGCATTATGGGGTGGATATGTCTTATGATTAGTATGTTTATCTATCTATTAACTTTAAATCAACAAAATTCAAAAATTAATCCTTCTTCAGCAGATGAGAAATTAAAATATTCCGATTCTTCCGGATAATTTTGAGTTTTCTTTTCCGTCTCAGGCAGATACACTGTGGCGGGATTTACTTCCTTTTCAAGATTACGCTGTAAAAAGTCTGAACATTTTGTTTTTTAAACCTTTTTGCTGATATAAATGCAACTCTAATATATTGATTTACTTTAATTTGCACAACAGTGTAGGGACAATCCTCTCATTTGTCTCTGATAAATTTTCAAAAAACACCAAGAGGTATGCAAAAGTGGAATGTTTAATAAAAACGATAAATTTACAAAAGTTAGCTTTACAAAAAATATGCTTTTATTATTGCTTTTTAAAAGCATTTTTGATATATTTAATAAAAATTTCTATTTTTGCATGGATTCACTCGCACTTTTCTAATTTATTACCACAATTAATTTGATAATCTTATCAATATATTAAAGTATAATTGGATATAAAGGGAAGAGGAGTTATGTTAACAAAAAAGTATATTTTTGTTTTGCTGGCATTATTAGTTGCAGGAGCGATGACATTATTTTTTTGTGCTGGGAAGGGAACTGGAGTGAGTTCTCCTGATGGGAACATATCGGTTAATTTTTATCTAATGGATAAAGTTCCTTATTATAGTGTGAGTTACAAAGGGAAAACAATTTTACAGGATTCTAAACTTGGAATCGATTTTTCTGAAGGAGGGATACTTGGCGAAAATCTTCAGATTTTGGACATCAAAAAGGAAAGTGTGGATAATACCTATTCACCTGTTTATGGGAAAAAAAAGGAAATCAGGAATTACTATAATCAGGTAACCGTTTCCTTACAAGAACAGCAAACACCTAACAGATTATTTGACATCGTTTTCCGTGCTTATAATGATGGAATTGGTTTTAGATATATTTTGCCTGAGCAGGAATCACTCCGCGAATTTAGTATTAAACTTGAGAATTCTCAATTTCGATTTACAGACCCTCACATTACATATGCTCTTCAGCTGGATAGTTATACTACGAGTCAGGAATCTGAATTCAATAAAATCTCTCTTGCCGAAATTAAAGAGGATACATTAGTTGGCCTCCCTCTATTAGTTGAAATTAAAGAAGGTCCCTATGTTGCTATTACAGAAGCAAATCTTACCGATTATGCTGGAATGTATTTGTCTGGTGTTAATGGTCTTTCCAACACATTAGTCAGCACACTATCGCCCCTGCCCGGTGAAGAGGAAATAAAAGTTAAAGCCGCAACTCCACATTCTACTCCATGGCGAGTTATAATGATTGCTCAGGAACCGGGCAAACTTATTGAATCAAATATCATTCTTAACTTTAATGACCCCTGTGCAATTGAGGACCTTTCCTGGATTAAACCTGGTAAAACTGCATGGAATTGGTGGTCGGGCAGCGTTGCAAAAGGTGTTAAATTTAAAAGCGGGATGAACACTGAAACTATGCTCCATTATATTGACTTTGCCGGCGATTATAATCTTGAATATATGCTGATTGATGCTGGATGGTATCAACGACCTCGTCGGGGTGGAAGTGGAACCTCTGATATCACAAAACCTATAAAGGAAATAAATATAAAGAGAATCCTTGACCACGCAAAAAATAAAGGCGTTGATATACTATTATGGCTGGACTGGCAGTCCGTGGATAGACAAATGGATGAGGCATTTCCTTTGTATGAGAAGTGGGGAGTAAAAGGTGTAAAGGTCGATTATATGGATAGAGATGACCAGGAAATGGTAAATTATTATCATAAAGTGGTAAAGAAAGCCGCAGAACACCATCTTATAGTCGATTTTCACGGTGCCTATAAACCAACTGGAATAAGACGCACATATCCGAATTTAATAACAAGGGAAGGAGTTATGGGTTTAGAATACAGCAAATGGAGCTCGAGATGTGATCCGGAGCATGAGTTGACAATTCCATTTACAAGGATGCTTGCGGGTCCTATGGACTTTACTCCAGGTGGTTTCAGAAACACTACAAAAGAACAGTTTAAGGCGGTACGTGGTGTTGAACCTATGGCTCAAGGAACACGATGTCATCAACTCGCAATGTATGTCGTTTATGAAAGTCCTCTTCAGATGCTGGTCGATTATCCATCAGCATACAGAAACCAAACAGGAATCGAATTTCTTATGGTTGTGCCGATAACTTGGGATGATACTAAAGTATTGAATGCAAAAGTTGGAGATTACATTACTATGGCAAGAAAATACGGTAATGAATGGTATGTCGGAAGTATGACAGATTGGACACCAAGAAAACTTACCGCTTCAATGGATTTTCTTGAGAAGGGTGAATACGTAGCCGAGATTTACCAGGATGCACCAGATGCAGATAAAGTTGCAACAAATGCGACTACAAAAAAGGTAATAGTAACATCATCCGACAATATTGTTATCAATATGGCTCCCGGAGGCGGATTTGCGATGAGACTTTCACCTGCTCCCCAAGGATCATCCATTAAAAGATATAAACCTGAAGTGTAATAATTTGTGAATTAATTTAAATGTAAAAATTTATAAAAGGGCGTATGACTTACTGTGTTATTGTTTTAGGAATTAAATTTTTTGTTAATAGTTGTATATTTTATTATATATTTATAGTTCTCGTTCCCAAACTCAGTTTGGGAACGAGAATGAAAAAAAAGGTTAAATATTGAAAATGATAAAATAAAAATGAAACTTGTTTATTAAATTCTTCGTAAAAAAAATACAAAACCGAAAGCGACAATCCTTTTTCTCTTATTGATATAAACTGAACATTATCTTTCGCATTAAATCGAATACTCCATAATTATCATTCAGTCTCTAAAAATTTGACTCAAAAGAATATTTAAGATATTATTTTCTTGACTCTTACAAGGATTTTCATTATTTAAAATATTAAATAAGGTAAAAATGTATTCTAATATGAAAATCTTAAACCTATTTAGATTTAGAAATAAAAAAACACTCGAAAATATTTCATCCAAGATATACATAAATCTCAGTCAAAACGAATTTGACAAATCGTTCAGGAAAAAGATGCTCGAAGAACTCTTCCTTTTTAATCCCGATAGTATTACCAAAGAAATTATATATAACTTTTATTTCCAGTTTGATATGATAATTGATTTAATCGAGAAAAAAATACAAATGGTCATAAAAGATTATCTCATATCCAGGATACTCGAAAAACAGTGCAGATTAACCAAAAAAAACGGCAGATTAACAAAAAATGGTCGAAATTTTATTCTCTCAGAATTTTCCTTTCTCCCTTCACCATTTTTGAAAAGGCTGTATTCAAGGCTGAGATACCTTCGGCTTGACCAAAAAAATCTTCAGGAAGACTATATAAAACTAACCCAGATTATTGGTATGATGAGTGAAAAAGGATACATTATATCAAATCAGTTCAAACAATATTATCACAGTATTGATTTTGACAGGGTTCTTGGAGAATATATCAAATATAAATACAGTGAAAGTTATCTTCAATTAATCCTTGAAAAATTAAAAATACTGCCTGTAAGTTATGATAAAAAGACAAAAAAAATGGAAGAAATCATCCCAATTTCAAAAGAAAAAGAAATTGCCCAGTTGAAAAAGAACTTAATTTATCATATAAATCTTTGTGTTCCAATTCTGGAACAAGAGCAAAAGAAAGACTTCATTAATTTAATAGTCGATAATAATTTTAATGTTAGTGAAGCAAAAAATTTAATACTTAAATTATCTTTTCTTTTAAAAAGCGTTGAATACGAACAAGCCAAATCTCATATCATATCTGAATTTGAACAAATAAATGATAAAAAACTTCGCTTAGGAAAAATGGAAATTAGTCCAAAAGGTTTATTTTACAAGAATAAATTAAAAAAAATATATATATTTAAAAATAAAAAAGAGTAAAATTGGAAGATGTAAGTTTCGAAAAGATTATTTGGTCTGTCGCTGGAGGTAAAGGGGGAACAGGAAAGTCAATAATAACAGCAAATCTTGGAATTGGGCTTTCTATAATGGGCTTCAGGGTTATACTTATTGATGGAGACCTTGGTGGTCCTAATCTCCATAATTATCTTAATATTAAAAAACCCAAACATACTTTGAACGATTTTATTTCTAACAAAATTTCAAACCTTAATGAGATTATTCTTGACACCCCTTTGGAAAACTTGAAAATTATTAGCGGAGGCACCGAACTTCTGGGGGTTGCAAACCTTCCCTACATGAAAAAAGAAAAAATTCTGCGGCACATAAATAACCTGGATGCTGATATTATTATTATGGATCTTGGCTCCGGAACTTCATATAATACTTTAGACTTTTTTAATCTCTCAAACAAGGGAATAATAATCTCTAATCCTGAACCAAATGCAAAATACGATGCATATTACTTTTTAAAAAATGCAATCTTTAGAAAAATAAGTAAAAATTTAAAAAAAGACTCCGATGTAAAAAACATTATGAATAAGTTTTTAAAAGATAATATGTCTGTTATTGAAATATCAAAATTTATGAATTATCTGAAGTCGGAAAGTAAAATATCAAGTGAAATTGTTGAAAATTTTCTTTATTCTTATAAACCTAAACTAATTATGAATAAAATCAGAAAAAAAAATCAGATTCTGGAAGGGGATTGGTTTGTCAACATCGTCAAGAATTTCCTTATCATTGATATGGATTATGTCGGATATATGAAATTTGACAACAGGGTTGTTTATTCATCAGAAAAAATTGTTCCATTTATTTTTAAATATCCAGAATGCGCTCCCACAAAAAATATCTTTCAGATAATAGATAAACTTCGTAGTTATAATTCGAAACAATTAAGGAAACCTTTTGAATATTTTAAAAAAGAAATAAAAAAATACAGCAAATACTGGAGTATGTAAAGATGGTCTTGTAGTGGTTCGATTTATGAGTCAAGTTTAAAAAGGTTAAAACCGAGAATTTCGCTAATCAACACTAATTGATTTTTATTAAATTGTGTAATATAAATTAGTGAAATTCGCGTAATTAGCGGTTTTTAGAGCAGACTCATTTATCGAACCACCTCCATATTAAAAAGTGAGTAACATAAAAATGTTCTGCTGGAAATGCAAAAATGAAATAAAAGTAATAGAAAAAATTGGCAGATCACAGGCCTGCCCTTACTGCCAGGCATATCTTCACTCCTGTTTTAATTGCAGATTCTATGATAAATTTGCTTATCATGAATGCAAAGAACCGCAGGCAGAATGGGTAAAAGAAAAAGATAGTGCAAATTTCTGTGATTATTTCTCCCCTATAAAAGAAAAACCAAAAAATCATAAAACTCTATCTAAAGAAGAGGCAAAAAAAAAATTGAATGAATTATTTAAAAGAAAATAATTATAATTTTAATTAATAAAAGGGAACATATTTCTCTATTATTCGTTTAAAATATCCAAATAGAAAAAAAATTAATTAAGCAAAACGGTGACGATTATGAAGAAAACAAATATTAAAGAAAAAATTATTGAATATGCCAAATCTATTGTAGTTGCTTTTGTAATTTACCTTGTCATATCTACTACAATAATTAAAGCTACTCAGATTTATTCAGGCTCTATGGAGGATACACTCCTTATAGGGGATTTTCTATTTATAAATAAATTCATCTATGGAATAAAAATTCCATATACTGATATAAGACTTCCTGCCTTAAAAGATCCAAAGTCGGGGGATATAATTGTATTTAAATATCCGATAGATGAATCGATAAGCTATGTAAAACGGTGTATAGCAGTTGCCGGACAAACGGTTGAAATAAGAAGTAAGGTAGTTTATGTTGATGGTAAACCCTTCCCTAATCCGAAAGGCGTCAAATTCACCAGTTCTGTATTCCCAAGCGGATATGTTGAACCTGACATTTTTCCGACAGGAAATGGAAATCGTGATAACTATGGACCTATAAAAGTTCCAGAAGGATACATATTTATGATGGGAGATAATAGAGATAACAGTTATGACAGCAGATACTGGGGATGGTTGCCAATGAAAAATATTGTTGGCAAGCCCATCATTACGTATTGGTCCTGGAGTAAAGATGTTCCCCTATGGGACTTCTTTTATAAAATAAGAACAATAAGATGGAAAAGAATTGGCCATATACCTAAATAATTTTAAGTATTTTTTTACTCATCCTTGCAACTTTCTTAAAAAAAGGCTGCTTAAAAATTTTAAATTGTGTAACAAATTCTTAAATTTATTTTAACTCCGATAAATCTACTGCTAATATTTCTTTTTCAGTGTATTTATAAAAAACATTCTTTAAGGCTTCATTTACCTCCATCTGTTTATTGAATATAGTAATTGATGTCCCGGGATAAACGACATCAAAAACTTTTACAATACCATCTTTGAATTTTACGAGTTCTTTCTCTAAATTTTCTATTCCGGAAATCAATTTATTTCTTTCTTTTTCAATATCTTCTTTTACTTGTTTTAATTTATCAAATAGCTCTTTTTTATCTTCAGGAAGTTCTTTTTTTATGAGTTTTCTTCGCATGAGCATACGTGTAGCCTTTTCTACCTCTTTTTCCCTATCCAAATTCTTTATTAAAAGTGATTTTTTTTCATTGATTTTCTCTTTAATCTCCTTATTAATACCGACAAAAATTTTAGTAGGTGTATAATTCTGGTTTCCAATGATATTTGCTTCAACACCTTTAATTGCAAAAATTTCACCACCTACTATTTTACCTTTTTGTTCGGTAACATTTAACTTGCCCTTTGTCTGAATATTTGAGTGCATCAAATATTCACCAATAATAATGTCATCTTCACTAATAATGCTTTCGTTTTCACAAAATTTTATCATAACCTTACCTACTGCGAAAATTTTCCCATCACCCCTTCCAACAAAACCAGTTTTAAGCAAGACATTCCCACCAGCTTCAATTACTGCATCTTCGACAATACCATTAACCTCTATATCATTTTTTGCTTTCACACTGAATCCGCTTTTTACATCCCCATTCACAATTACTGAACCAATATAATCGATATTCCCGGTCGAGAAATCGACACTTTCCTTAATAATAAAAACAGGGTCAACCTCAATATTCCTTCCTTTCAACATAACATGCCCAGCAATCCCTGCTGTGAGAATATTAGGATTATTCGGGTCAGGTTCGGCATTCTTTCCAGCTGGAAGTGGATAAGGCTTCCCAATTTTCGGAGGAATTTTTTTGCCAAAAACTGTCTGACCTTCCACACCTTCCACTGGGGGAGTAACCTCAACAATCTTCTGCCCCTTTTTTACGTTCTGAATTAAATTTAATTCTTTATAATTAACATTTCCTTTCTCATCTACTTTTGCTTTTACTTCCGGGTCGAAATAATATTTAATTTCTCCATCTTTACCATCTATCACTCTCTGTCCAGTAGCAATCAAGATACTTTGTTCAAATCTCTTCTTTTGAAAAATATTTTCTATTGCCTCTTCTTTAACACCATAGACTATATTATTATCTTTTAAAAATTGTTTTAAATCTTCAGAACCAAAATCATCATCATTAACTGGTTTGTGAACTGTTATAAATGCCTCATGTTCATCTTTTGATATTTCTATTTCAAAAAATGGTTTTACATACACAGAAACTTTATTAACGACAAGATAACCATCAGTTTTTGATATGAGAATATCCGGATTATCCTCAGAGAAATCAACATTTACAAGATTCGGTATTTTAGCAGTTTCCCCATCTATGGCAGGAATCTTCTTTTCAAAGATGGTGAGTCCTTCTATACCATCTTCGGGAGGTATAATTTCTGCAATCTTTTCTCCATTTTTTATCTTTACAGTCTTTTCAGTATCAACAAGATATCTTATTTCACCATTTTTCCCTTTTTTAGGTTCAACTCCGGTGGCAATTAATATTTTTTCATGAAACTTTTTCTCATCACCAAGAATAATCAAAACCTCTTCTTTAATTCCGAATTTTATTCCTTTCTTCGAAAGTGCTTTTCTAACATCGTCAACAGAAAAATCTGGTGATTCACTTGATGGAATCAAAGTTATATAAGCCTCAGTATAATCAGAAGAAACTTCCACAGAAACTTCAACATCTTTACTCTTCTTTTCGTTTTCTATTTTCCCTTTCTCATTCATTTTCACCTCCCCCGGCCAAATAATGAAGTAAATCTATAGAACTTACAATCCCGACAATTGACTTATCTCTTGTTATTATAATTCTGTGAATTTTTTTATCAATCATAATTTCTGCCAATTTCTCAATTGGAGTATCTTCACTTATGGTTATAGGATTTGGAGTCATAATATATTTAACCTCTGTTTCAGTCTCTGGCACATCCTCTGCAGAATCCTCTTCCTTTTTAAGGTTCAGTATATCATTTAATCCAATCTTTAATTTCAAATCAATGTCAAAATCAAGAAATAAACCTAAAATATCTGATTTTGTAACTATACCAACAAGCTCCCTCTCTTTGTTCACGACAGGCATACCACCTATTTTATTATCATTAAAGAGTTCAATTAGCCTGTAAACCTTCATATCCTCTTCAACGACAATTACATCTTTTGTCATAATATCTTTTGCTGTCTTTCCCATTATTTATCCTTTTTATTATTGAAAAAAACTTATTTTAAAACATTTCTAACCTGAATAATTCATAAAAATTATTTTTTAATAGACAATTTTTCGATTCTATTAAATTTGCTTCAAAAATCCATCAAAATCAAGAAAATTCTGGATGGACTCCTTTGATATAATTGAAGATGCAGAATTTCGATGTGGTCACCTTGTGAGAATGTTCGACTTATGGATTATGGATGATAAATAGCACAAAAACAATAAATTAATAATCTATACATCTCAACAGTATTGCAATATATATTATTTTTCAACGTTGGGTGCTTGTCCTGTGACCAACAAACTTATTTGACAACACCACCAGAGAGCAAAAAATCTTTTACTTTTAATACATTGATTTAGTTTAATTTATACAACCGTGTAGGGACAACCTTCGGAATTGTCCTTAATAAATTTTCATTTTTTACTGCTTCATCAATATAATATACATCTAAATCTTAACAATGCCCTTTATTAAAGTTATCCCCCCATTTTAAATTCGCTTATTGGTATGTACGCTATTTCTGTGGTTTGAAAAGGAAATTGAAGTTATTTTTAAGTCATATTGATAATTAGATTGAGCCAGATATACTATCTGGATAAAATCATTAGCCTCATCCAGGGGAAAGATAAATGTAGTGCTGATTATCTCCACCATTAACGGTTATGACTCGTGAGTATGAACTACATCCAGGTACATTAGCAGTTATCGTCTGATTTCTGGTAGGAATATCTTCTAATTTATAATAACCATCGGGTGTCGTCATATATGATTTACTCTCTATTGATACAGTTACGCCAGATATAGGAATGTCTGTACCTGACTGAAAAACATACCCTGTAACTATGCCTATTTCTTGTGAATTAACAGGATTATTTTTAGTGCAAGCACATAATCCAATTAGAAAAATTAAAAAATATACCTTTTTCATAAGTATTATCTTTTCTAATATTTCAAAAATAAAATGTCATTGCTAGGAGTCCCGAGTACTCTGGACGACTTGGCAATCTCCTTAAGTATTATTTCTTTAATTTTTAATCATTATTTAATTTTTGCTAAAACTAAGTAAATTAAATAACAATTTGTTTAGAATCTATATACTAATAACCTGAATAATTTTAAAAAGTTCCTTATTACAAGGTTTTGTCCTGTGATGATTCGGCAGAAAAATGAAAACAAATTACCTGAAAATTGCGATATGTTTTTTTAATTTATAAGAAATAAGTAATGAGTCAAGTTTAAAAATTTAAAACCACGAAATTCGCTAATCGACACGAATTGATTTTTATTAAATTGTGTAATATTAAATTCTTGAAATTCGCGTAATTAGCGGTTTTTAGAGCGGACTCATATATTGAACCCTTACAATTTCTATAACCGTGTAGGGACAACCCTCGGGTTGTCCTTAATAAATCTTCATCTTTTACCGTCTTATCTTTATTGATAACTTTTTCTGCCAGCGAAGGTGTTCTTCACCTTCGCCCTTAACAATAAGAAATACCCAAAAATTCAACCACTTCCGCTTAGCAATTTATTATAGGATTTTAGTTGAACAATATTACGCGTAAAAATGTTTTACTTACTAAATATCACAAATGCCGATTTTATTTTACTTACGGGAAAATAATCCCTTCAACATTCAGTTTGACCTTATAAACAGAGGTTCGAGCAGTAATATAAAGCATTTTAAAGTCTTCTCCGCCGAACGAGCAGTTTGCTGGGATTTCTGGAACTTCTATAATTTCCATTGGTTCTCCATTGGAATTGAAAATCTGTGTTCCTATTATTGTTGTTACATATAGATTTCCCTCCTTATCGATAGCAATCCCATCGGCGCCAGAAACTGTTTGTGTTCTTAATTTTTCTTTAGATTCCGATAGTTTCAATTCACAGAAATTACGGCTATTCGCTAAACTCCCATCTTCCATAACATCAAACGCTTTTACATATTGACCGTATGAATCTGCAACATAGAGAATTTTTTCATATGGAGAAAGAATTATACCATTAGGTTTTGTTAAATTATCGGCGACTCTTATTATCTCTCCATCTGGTTTAATATAATAAATCGCCTCTATATCCTGATTAAGTATTTGATTTTCTCCGAATCTTGGGTCAGTGAAGTAAATTCCACCTTTTTTATCAATTACAAGGTCATTTGGACTATTAAATGGCTTTCCATTATACGTTGCGGCAAGGACATTAATCACCTTCCCATTCTGGTCCATTTCGGTTACTTTAAAATCGCCCCCTTCACATGCAACAAGATTTCCTTTAGCATTAAACATCAGCCCATTAGCGGCGCCAGTCTCATCCCGAAAAACCGTAAATTTCCCCTCGTTGTCAAGTTTATAGATTTTTGAATTTCTTATATCCGTAAAAAATAAATTTCCCTTTCCATCCCAGGCAGGACCCTCTGTAAATCCGAAACTAATATCCTTGTTTACCTTTTCAACTACTGCTCCTTCAGGAACAATTTTTCTTATACCTTCTGGCTTTTTGGCGCAAAATGAGATTAAAATTACTGAAAATGAAACAAATAATACTTTACAAAAATTATACATTATTTACCCTCCTCCAGCATACTAATTTTATTAATTAAAAATCATCAATAAATTTTAAAATCACATCCTTTTAGTAAAAAGTTGTAAAAGAGTTTATTTCATCATCTTATTGATAACTCTGCCATCTTTTTTCAAGCTCTGGGTCTTTGAGCGTATCCATAATATAGTCGGAAAGTTCTTTACCCGTTGCACCTCCCGGTCTTCCGGTAATGGAAAGTTTCTTTTCTAACTGTCCGCATATATCGAGTGCCATCTCGAGGTTTCTTGCACGCTCCTCTAATCCAATATGGCGCAGTAGCATTGCACCCGCACGAATCATACTCGATGGGTCAGCATATTGTGCTCTACCTTCTTTTACCATTCTTGGAGCTGAACCGTGAATTGCTTCGAACATTGAGTACCTTTTACCAATATTGGCACTCCCCGCCGTTCCAACACCCCCCTGAAACTCTGCTGCCTCATCTGTAAGTATATCTCCGTAAAGATTTGGCAGAATAACCACCTTGAAACCTGTCCTTCGCTTCGGGTCTATCAACTTTGCAGTCATTATATCGATATACCAGTCGTCACATTGAATCTCTGGGTATTCTTTTGCAATATCATATCCAATCTTCAAAAATTTCCCATCGGTAGTTTTAACCACATTTGCTTTTGTAACTATGGTTACCCTGTTAATTCCATTCTTTTTGGCATATTCAAACGCTAAACGAGCAATACGGTCAGTCCCCTGAGTTGTTATAACCTTGAAATCAATAGCAAGGTCATCGGTAACATTTATACCTTCACTTCCAAGAACGTAAGTATCTTCAGTATTTTCTCTGAAAAATATCCAGTCTACATCTTCCTTGGGCACTTTAATCGGTCTTATGTTGGCAAAAAGGTCGAGTGCCTTTCGCATCGCAACATTTGCACTCTCAATATTGGGCCAGGGATCTCCCTTTCTCGGTGTGGTCGTTGGTCCTTTTAATACAACATGACACTTCTTTATCTCTTCCAAAACATCATCCGGGATTGCTTTCATTTGTGCAGCGCGATTCTCAATAGTAAGCCCCTCAATCACCTTGAATTCAATCTTTCCATTCTCCAATTCCTCTTTAAGCAAAAACTCAAGTATGCTTTGTGCCTCCTTTGCAATATATGGCCCAATGCCATCGCCTCCTACTATCCCGATTATTATCTTGTCTAATGATTTATAATCAATCCATTCCTCACCCTTTTTCATGTTTTCAACCCGTTGAAGTTGTTTCTCTAATATGTTTCCAAAGTGTTCTTTTGCCTTTTCAATTGCCTCATTATTCATTTTAATATCCTCCATATTTATATTGTTTTGTTTAATTTTACTACAAAAAAAGAAAAATCTAAACACAATAATAAATCCTAAATGCTAAACTATAATATCTAAATAAATCCAAAATTCAAATTTCAAATGTTATAAACATATTTTAATTTTTCTATTATGAATTTAAACTTATATCATTTTGAATTTTGAATTTCTTTCATTTGCCTGCCTGTCGGCAGACAGGAATTTGTTTAGAATTTAGTATTTAGAATTTGGAATTTATACCATATACTTTTCAATCTTAATTGAACAGAACCATTTATATGTTGAATTGATATGAATATTTTAAACTCACAGCTTTTTTTAGAAAAAAAGTTGAAAAAAAACTTTACACTATTTGAACTGTTTTATTTGTAATTAATTAATATGATTTGGTAAAAAATGCTAAATAAAAAAAATTGCTAAATATAGAGTTGCGTATTTAAACCTAAATCCATATTTTACAGTTATATTCCCTTTAGAAGAAAAACTTTAAAAAAAGTTTTTTTTGATTTTTTCCTGTTCCGTCAATTATGAACGGTATTAAAATTTAATATTAAATAACATTTTTATCAAGGAAAAATAAAGATTTTCATAAAACCCTGAAAACAATAACTATTTCCCGAAACTTTTAGATTTAAGGAAAATTACTATAATAGGAAAGGTTGTTGAAGTCATAAAAAAGTTATAGGACTTTTATATATGCTCCCTTTATTGCAGATGTAGCGAATCTTGTATATACAGCCATTATTCCTTTATTATATTTGAAATTAGGTCTTTTCCAGTTTAATTTTCTCTTTTTAAGAACGTCCCTCACTGCTTTTAGATTCATCCTTTTTCCTTTAATTCCTACAATGTTCAGGGAATAATTTTTAATATCTATTTCGATGACGTCTTCGTTTTCTACCAGAGCAATTGGACCTCCGTCAAAACCCTCTGGTGAAACATGCCCGATTACCGGACCAGATGTTCCTCCTGAAAATCTTCCATCTGTAACAAGGGCTGTAGATTTATTTAAGATTGGGTCTGATGAAATTGCCTGGGTGGTGAGAAATAATTCCGGCATCCCGCAGGACTTTGGTCCTTCATATCTTAATATTATTACAGTTCCCGGTTTAATTTTTCCCGAAAATATACCTTTCAAGACATCTTCTTCTTTATTAAATACGGCTGCTCTTCCGGTAAATTTAAACATATTACGGTGAACAGCAGAATGTTTTACCACAGCACCGTCTGGAGCAAGATTTCCGGTAAGAACTGCTGTCGAACCGGTTTTGTTTTTTGGGTCATTAAGCATCCGTATAATGTCCCTTCTTTTTAATTTGAAATTTTTCAAATATCCGGAAATATCTTCAAAAAATCCTGATTTTTGAATCCCTTTTAAGTTTTCAATTACGGTTTTTCCGGTGATGGTTAAGCAGTCTTTATTGATAAATTCTATTAATTCTTTGATTATCCACTGAACTCCACCTGCAAACCAGAACCACTGAACCGGATATTTTCCTGATTGATGGATATTTGTTAAATATGGAATTTTTTGATTAATCTTGTTAAATATATTAACATCAAAATCTATACCTGCTTCTTTTGCAATGACAGGCAGATGTAACAATGCATTAGTTGAGCCTCCTATTGCCGCATGAACAATGACAGCATTTTCAAATGCTTCTTTCGTTAAAATATCTTTTGGTTTGATACCTTTTTTAAGCAAGTTTAAGATAAATTTTCCTGCCTTTTTTGCGAGTCTTTTCTGATAATTGGAGAGTGGGACGATATTCGCTGATGTTGGCAGTGCCATTCCCAGAGCCTCGGAGACAGCCTGCATGGTATTTGCTGTTCCCATAAATTGACATGCGCCGCATGAGGGACAGGTGTGAATCTGTGTAAATCTGAATTCTGATTCGGAAATTTTTCCACGCTTGTAATCGGAAAATGCTGAAATTATATCTCCGTGCATAACGAGATTCGGACCAGGGCTGTCTGTTCCTCCTGGTATATGGATAGAGGGGATGTTTACCCTTCCTGCTGCCATAAGATGTGCAGGAATTGATTTATCACAGGAGGAAATTAAAACTACTCCATCATATTGTTGCGCTTGACAATGGATTTCTACCATATTAGCAATCATTTCTCTTGAAGCAAGGCTGAAATTCATTCCATCGTGTCCCTGAGCAAGTCCATCGCATATGTCCGAAACATAAGAATAAACAGGTTTTCCACCATTTTCGGTAATTCCGTAAGAAGCAAATTTTCTGATTTCATTCAGAAATTGGCTTCCCGGGTGAGATTCGCCCTCTGCTGATTCTATAAGTATATGAGGTTTTGATAAATCCTCTTCTGACCAGCCGACGCCGAGTCTCAATGAGTCAACCTGCGGGCTGACTTTCCTGATTTTTTGACTCCTTAACATATCTTATCCCCTTTTATGAATTGCATATCATAGTATTTTGTTCGGTTATAAAGATGAATATTATTTCCCTGATACTAAGCATCAAAGGTTTGGAAAATTCTGAAATATAAATAACTATAGAATATTATTGTTGAGATTGCCATGTCGTCCCGAGTACTCGGGACTCCTCGAAATGACGTATGGGAGTTAAATTGTCATTGCGAGCGAAGCGTGGCAATCTCACCGTAAAAATCTCGCTGCTGACTATATTTATGTTAAAGAAATTAAATTTGCCAGAGTTTTGCGAAATATCTATCTGATTATAATCTATAATTGTTTATAAAAAAAATTTCTTTCTTTTAAATTAAAAGAAATATAATTATATTTTACCATAATAAAAAGATAAAAAATTTGAGGATATAATCATAAAGGTATGTGGAATATGGACTTTGAAAATTATTATAGAAGTCTTCAGAAAAAGATAGATGGTAAACTGGTATTACTGGTGAGAGAAAAATATCCGCCCAATTTATACAATCCGATAAAGTATGCACTTTCTCAAAAAGGGAAGCGAATACGCCCGATACTTTTGATATTTTCGTGTGAGGCGATTGGTGGAAGTTTAAGAGATTGTTTTGATGCTGCAATAGCAATAGAAGTTCTTCACGATTTTACTCTTGTTCACGATGATATAATGGATGATGACCAAATCCGAAGAGGAAACAAAACAATTCATGCAGAATGGGATAAAAATGTGGCTCTTCTCTGTGGGGATGGGCTGAATGCACTTGCATACAGTGCACTTCTGAAATCTAATGAAAAACATATCAAAAGAATTACATCTATTTTTTCTGATGGTATTGTCAGGGTATGTGAAGGGCAGTCTCTTGATAAAGATTTTGAAGTTATCGAAGATGTCAGTATGAAAGAGTACATATATATGATCAAAA
>JAUWXV010000233.1 GCA_030616165.1 bacterium
TAAAAAAACAGGAAAACTTGCACTCCTTGGAGGTCAACCAGTTCGGACCAAAGGATTTCCTCGCTGGCCTAACCCGGATGAAAAGACAGTTAAATCAATGGTCGCTACAACAAGGAGTGGAATTTGGTGTAGAATTCAATCCAAGTCAGGTACAGTCCCGACTTTTGAAAAAAAGTTTGCAGAATTAATAGGAGTAAAATACTGCGTAGCCACCGGCTCAGGAACTCAAGCTTTACACACGGCATTGGCAAGCCTTGGTGTTGACGGTGGAGATGAAGTTATTGTTCCACCTTATACAGATCCAGGCTCGATAGCTGCGATTTTCGTGTGTCCGGCTCTGCCGGTTATTATTGACATAGACCCGGAATCTTTTCAAATTGACCCTGATAAAATAGAAGAAAGAATTAATGAAAATACGAAAGCGATTATGCCTGTACACATTATGGGACAACCTGCCGATATGGATAGAATTATGAATATCGCAAAAAAGCATAATTTGGAGGTTGTAGAAGATACCTGTCAAGCACACCTTGCAGAATACAGAGGTAAAAAGTGCGGAACGATTGGTGAGTTAGGGTGTTTTAGTTTTCAAACAAGTAAGGTTCTTGCTTGTGGAGAAGGGGGCGCAGTAATCGGAAATGACGAAGATATCATGGACAAATGTTACACTTTCCAGAATCGCGGGACATCACGAAGGGGAATTACTGAGGTTGGAGCACCAAAATACAGGATGAACGAATTTGAAGCAGCAGCATTACTTCCTCAGCTGGAAACTCTTGAAGAAATGTCTGTCAGGCGCAATGAAAACGCAGTCTATCTGACGTCAAAACTTAAAGATATTCCGGGTATTAATCCGCAAAAGTTATATGATGGTACAACAAGAGGAACTTATTATAAGTATGGATTTATATATAAAAAAGAACATTTTAACGATATTAATCGAAGTAAATTTCTAAGAGCCCTCAGAGCTGAAGGTATTTCCTGCAGTGGATATATTAATTTTAGACTGGATAAAGAACCCTGGATTGAAAACGAATTAAATTCAAATACTTTTCGTAAACTTTATTCAAAAGAGAGACTTCAAAAATACCGCGAGGAAAATAACTGTCCCAAGAACAATCAAATTTGCGATGAGATGGTTGTTTTCAGTCAGAATCAGCTTCTCGGACCGAAAGAGGATATGGATGATATTGCCAATGCTATCTCTAAAATCTACGACAATAGAGAACAACTGGCATAATTGTAAAATATAAATTATTGAACTGCAATTATAGTGTTATCGATAGAAATAGTAAAATGAAAACAAAAATAATTTTCAGAATCAATTTAATTCTATTTATTATTTTATTATCGGGTTTTTATCAGAAAATTTTTAGTGCTCTAAAAGGTGGAACTGCAAAGGTAAATATCACACCGCCTGTTGGAATCTGCTGGGCTTTTGATGATAAACCAATGGTTGATATTGCCGATGAACTCTATGCAAAAGCCCTGGTTCTGGATGATGGATTTTCTAAAATTGCAATAATTTCCACAGATTTATTATGGATTCCTGGCAATATGACCTCAGAAATACGCCAGATTATAAAAGAAAAAACAGGTATTCCTGAAATAAATATCCTTGTGTGTGCAACACATACTCACTATGTACCGAATATTTATTCGAGACATGTTACAACTTCGCCCATTGATACTTCTTATGTACAAACACTTACCAAACAAATTGCAAGTGCAGTATTTATGGCTTATAAAAACATGAAAGATGTTAAAGTAGGTGCTACAAAAGGCGAGATTCCTGAAATTATATATAACCGCCGAACAAAAAGGGCTGATGGAACTATACAAATGAGTTTTACGCTTCCACAGGATACTTCAGAACTGATATTTGGTCCTATTGATCCAGAAGTTGGCATAATTCGTATCGAAGATAATAATAGTAATATCCTTGCCTCAGTTATAAATTTTTCCTGCCATCCAACGAGTGCTGGTTATGAAGATATGTCGTATATTATTTCTGCTGATTATCCGGGATACACTACAAAGGTTATCGAGCAGATGGAGGGTGGAATTTGTCTTTTCACTCTTGGAACAGCAGGAGATATAGTTGTCATTGAGCGGGGTGAAAAGCAGCGTCAGCAAATAGGCACGGCTCTGGGGGCAGAGGCTTTAAGAAGAATTCAACGTGTTCCTACTACTGATGATGTTTCTATCAAGGTATTAAAAAAAAATGTAACACTTCCCTTAAAGAAAAAAATTTCGTCTGACAGTATCTTATACAGTGATTCAACGAAAAACTATATTAATACTGAGATTCAGGCTTTTTCACTAGGGGATATTTATATTTTAGGACTTCCCGGTGAAAATTTGGTCGAATTGGGATTGGAGATAAAAAATAGATTTCGTGATAAAAACCTTTTTATTATCACTCTAAGCAATGATATAGTCGGATATGTCTGTCATAGTGAGGCATATGATGAGGGAGGATATGAGCCAACCAGAGGGACAAATTTAGCAAAAGGTGCAGGTGAAATAATAATTCAGGAATCAGTTAATATTTTAAATCAACTCAAATAATTTTAATTTTGATATGTGGAAGGTAATATTTTAAAATCGAAAGTTGAAAAAAATCGAATATGGATTCTTTGAAAGAGTGAGCATTTTTTGAGTTAATATTACATAAAAATCCATATTTAATATCCATTTTAGATTAAAGGATTTATACCATGAAATCGCCAACAAATAATAACAAATTAACGAGAAGACATTTCATAAAAAAAAGTTTATTTGGAACAGGCATTCTGATAAATACAGGTAAATATTTTCAAATTAAAGGAAAAAAACTTGTCTCAAAAGAGATTGATATGAAATATAGAATACTTGGGAAATCCGGATTGAAGGTTTCTGAAATTGGTTTAGGAAGGTTAGAGACACAAGGTGAAAATGTTCTGAGCTATGCTTTCGACAGGGGAATTAATTATATCGACATGCCAGCAGAATATATAAAAGGCGAAGAAGGGAGAATGTTAAAATTAAAGAACAGAAGAGATAAGGTAATAATTGCCTCAAAGATTATAACTACACATAATTCAACAAAACAGGAAACGATGAAATTAATTGAAAACGTATTGAAAAGAATTCAGACTGATTATATTGATATAATAATGATATACAATGTGGGTACTATTATCCGGAAACACGGAGTAACAAAACATATTGAACGGCTTAAAAATGAAGATGTAATAGAGGCTGTAAATCAGGCTAAAAAAGATGGAAAAGTGAGGGCTTTCGGTATCAGTACTCACGGCGGAGATTTTAAGGACTATATAAACTATGCTATTGATTCCGGTCACTTTGACATGATTATGTTGAAATATAACTTTATGGCATTTCCAGAAGAAAAAGAATTACTCAAAAAAGCTAAACAAAACAATGTCGGTTCCGTAGCAATTAAAGTAGTAGGGGGTGCATACGACCAGAAAATAAAAGGGTATGAAAAATCAAGAACTCCTGAGTTCCGCAGAGCAGCAATCAAATGGGTTCTCTCAAATCCAAACATTACTAATCTTGTAATAAGGATGCCTACATTTGAAGAGGTGGATAACTGCATTAGAGCACTCGATGAAAAATATGGATATAACGACAGAATACTCCTTGAAAAATATGCCTCATCAGTCAAACCATATTACTGCAGATGGTGCAGTACATGTACACAGGCTTGTCCTTATGATGTATCTATTCCAGACATCCAGAGATATCTAATGTATTTCACAAACTTTGAATACAAAGAAGAGGCAGTGGAAAAATATGCTGATTTACTTCCTGAACAAAAAGCTGATTGCTGTTTTAATTGTAATGCTCCTTGTGAAAACAAATGTCTCAACAACATACCTATAAAAGAAATCCTAACCGAAGCACATGAAATTCTTTCTATAAAAACTTTATAAACTGCTATTTCTAATTAATGCCAATCAAATCCCGACTGAAAAAAAGCTGGAGTATTCCGACACAAATAGACACAAAATCGAAAAAGACAACATGTCTTTCGTGCCAAGAAAAGCAGTAAGCAATTAATTTTATTAGTCGGGGCGGGCGGATTTGAACCGCCGACCTCATGCTCCCGAAGCATGCGCGCTGACCAAGCTGCGCTACGCCCCGCGTTGTTCCTAAATAAGATTGATTTTTATAAAATATATTTCATATATTTTTACTGATAACGAAGCATGCGCGCTGACCAAGCTGCGCTACGCCCCGATAAATAAAATTAAAAATTTACGACTTTTTCTGACACAAAAAGCATGCGTTCCTGAGGGGGACCTTGCCAATTCTTGCCATTTTTTATGGATTCCTTGTTAATTTTTCAGTCAATTTTTGGTATTACATTAAGAACGTTTCTGTAATGCATTGGATCATAAGTAACATACCTATCTGTTGTTTCTCTATCCCTATGTCCAAGAAGAAGCCTTACAATGTCCAGACTAACACCTGATTTGTGCAGCCATGTTGCAAATACATGTCTAAGGTCATGGAACCGTAATTTCTTTCCACCAACTGTTAAACTCGTTTTTCTAACTGCACGGTCAAAAGTTTTTAAAATAGAATAGTATCGAGTATTAGTATGAGGATTTAAAAATACATATCCTTTTTCTCTATTTCCAATAGCTCGCTTCAAAACCTCAATTGCGAGAGGATAGAGTGGAAATTTTTCTGTTCTTCCTCCCTTAATGACTAACTCTGCTTCACCGGTTGGAGTTAAATCATGAAACTTGATCGATTCAATCTTCAGTCCAAGAATGTTCTCTTTACGGAATCCTGAATAAATAGCAAACTCTACAATATTAGCCATCTGCTTTGAACCATGCCATTCAATGAACACTGGAAATAGCTCTTTAAGTGTTATCTTTCGTGCTCGCTCGATCTGTTTAGCTTTTTCCATTTCAGATTCCGGATCTTTACCTTCCATTAACCAGTCATTGAATTTTATTGCCATGCGTTGTGCATTTTGAAGGTTATTTCCTGCCGATAATCGCCTCCTTTCAGCGCATGGCCTCCACAATTATAATATATGGAGGTAAAAGATAAATATCAAGAATTTCTTGGAAGAAGTATCAACTCATTATTTAATTTCTTTTTACTCTTAGTATTATTTAGCAAGTAAAATTTATTTAAGAATTCATCAAGGTCATCTTTTCGAATACGACGGAAACGATGATGTCCTATACCTCTACTTGGTAATTCTTCATATGGCAACATTCCCTTAGCAAGCCAGTTTTTAATGGTACTCTGACTAACACATGCATATTCTGCAGCTTCTGAAAGTGTAAATGCTCGTTTTTCTTTTGACTTTTGATAGTTAAACATTTGTTTTCAAAAATAGATATTATAATTTTTTTATTTATTTCGATTTGATAAATTGCCATACACCTTACCCCGAAGCAGAGCTTCGAGGAATTGTTTTGATTAAATAAAGAAACAGTAATGAAAGAACTCACAAGCTGGAGAATGAATTTCAATGAGATTATCGAGCCGAGTGATAAGGATCTTTTGGATATGAAGAGGGCTTTTTTATTTTGTTTTGTGGGAAAAAAGTGCCAAAATTCCCATTTTTCCCATATATGTGAGTTTTTGGGAATTTTGTGCCAGGGTTAAATCATTTAATTTCAAGGGTTAAAGCAAGAATTTATTCGAAAAAAGTTGGATATTTTCTTTAACCATCCACAGGACAGGC
>JAUWXV010000201.1 GCA_030616165.1 bacterium
GTTTGAGTAAAGTGCATTACTATATTATTTCTTATGAAAAATTGCATTGATAGCAATTCTTGTGTATTAGTAAAAACGGAAAAATTATGAATTATTCGGATACAGATAAATTAATCATAATATTTATTTCGATAGCTGGAATATCACTTCTGTGCTTTTTTTATCTTCTTATAAGGGTGCGGTTTTTAATAAAGAAGACATTAAAAAATATGAATGAAATAACTTATAAGTTAAACTTTATCGAAAAAAACAAACAGCGTATTCCAAATGCCGAAAAAATATCTAAAAAATTAAAAGAGATATCTGAGGGATTGAAAAAATTAAACGACAGGATTAAAAAAATAAGAAACCTATAACAAAAAGATTTTTTAAAAATGTATAAGGAATATGAAAGTTATGAGATAGGGATGCACAGGGTGATTACACCAGTTGTAAAAAAACTAATAATAGCAAACATTGCAGTATTTGTTGTCCAAATTCTATTTTCAAGAGTGTTTCATATTTATTTGAGTCCCTATTTAGGTCTTGTACCGAAATACGTATATACAAGATTTGCTGTATGGCAGATTTTCAGTTATCTTTTTTTGCACGGGAGTTTTTTTCACATACTTATTAATATGTTTGTTCTCTGGATGTTTGGAAGCGAACTTGAGAGGTACTGGGGTTCGAGGGAATTTCTATTTTATTATTTTATTACGGGAGTCGGCGCTGGTATATTCAGCATAATAGCCGATTTAAATTCTACTATCCCGATAATAGGAGCATCAGGGGCAATTTACGGGGTTCTTACTGCTTTTGGAATGATTTTCCCGAATCGATTAATATACATCTATTTTATTATACCGATTAGGGCAAAGTATTTTGTTATAATTATTGGAATAATCACATTTTTATCAGCATTTTCGTCATCCGCCACGGGAATTGCACACTTTGCTCATCTTGGAGGGATGGTTATTGGTTTTATTTATTTGAAAAAAAATATCCGTTTAAAATATATTATAGAAAGATGGAAACGCTTCAGATTTAATAGAAGGTTAAGAATTATCAGATATAAACAGAAGAAGATTAAAGATTCCAAAGAACAGATTGATATGATTCTTGATAAGATAAATGAAGTAGGTTATGAAAATCTGACTGAAGAAGAGAAAAAAATTCTATATAGGGCGAGTATTTATCTTTCAAAGGAGGAGGGAAAGAAAAATTAAGTATAAAGTATTATTTCTTGTTATCTCGATTTTATTATTTATAGGAGACGGGAGTTTTGCATTCCTGAATTTGCGCTTCAATAATTTTAACATTGCTGTCGGAACTAACTGTATAATGCACGATATTATTTACCCTGAAGTAAAGGGATACTCTAATACAAAACTTAAGAATGCTTTTTTAATCGATATGCGGTTTGATTTTCGGACTCTTAAAGGTCTTCGGTTTTCGCCCAATATTGAATGGTGGAGCTGGGGCGAATTTCCAAAACAAGGAACTGTTGGTGTTGAGAATTCTATATCTTGTCTTGATTTGAACTTTGATATCAATTATTTTATTTTTCAAAAGAAAGTATTCCATCCGTATATCGGCACAGGAATTTGCTTTCATATTACATTTACTGAATCAGATTTCCCGGGAGAAATGTTTAAAGAAGTTCCGATTGTGGTTAGAGAAATTACAGAAAGACAATTTAATCCAGGAATTAACTTTATTGCTGGTTCAGATATTTATATTGGTGAGAATATTACCCTCTTTAGCGAATTTAGATACGAATATATTAATAAGTTTAATCAAATAAAATTTTTAATAGGCATTAGTACCTTTTGAATGTTATGATAAAACTTTTTTAAATATTTTAAAAATACTTATTTTAAACTTGTAATTTTAATAAAAATAATTAAATGCAATGGCAATCTAATTGTGTAGCTTGTAATACCAAATTGGATAATCCAATTATATCAAATGTAGGAATACTTTGTAGAGAATGTTCAAGGCAAGGCTTATTTAGAAAAAGATTAATAATTACTGGTATTACAAGAATGAAAGATGATAGGGTATGTGTTAGTGGAATAGATCCAGAAACTTGGAGATTTGTTAGACCAGTTTATCCTATCGGAGGATATCTAACAAGAGATTTCATCATGATTGGAACAAGAAGGTCTGTTATACATTTTGACGTTGTTGAAATGGAATTTACAAATTATAAGCCAGATCAAATACATCATACTGAAGATTGGCTTATAAACGAACGATTTACACCTAAATATATAGGCCATTACAAAGAGGAAAATATAATAAAAATCTTAAGATATATGGCAGTTTCAAATTTAGAAGAAGCAATTGTTGCTCAAGATAGTTCTTTATTTATTGTAGATGTAAAAAGAATGACGCGTATTTGGCATGAGCATTATGAAAAGTTTAAAGTTCGTATTAATTTCGAGGATAAAAGTGGTAATTTATTTGAAGGAATACCAGCAACTGATTTACTACTTTTAGCGAAAGTTAGATGGTGTGTAGAAAAAAAAAGAATAAACTATGCACAAGAAATGGTTCGTAAGTTTAATGGTAATCAACATAAATATATTAGAATTAGTTTAACTCGATTATTTCGATGTCAATATTGGAAGCAAGTAACAGGGCTAATAACAGTACCAGATTTCTTTGATGGTGAGTCTTTTGCAGATTATGAAAGACGTTTAGGAGGACCAGCATGATTTATACAATTGGACATAGCAATCATACAATACATTACTTTATTGAAATTATAAAAGAATTTGGAATAGATACTATTGTTGAGTTACGCTCAGTACCTAAAAGTAAATATTTAAAACATTTTAATAAACCCAATTTGATAAATGAACTTAGTAAACATAATATTAAATATATTGATATGAGTAAATACCTTGGTGGACGACCAGAAGATAAATCAGTTTTAAACATAGATAAAAAAATTGAATTAAATAAGATTGAGAGTAACAATTGGTATCAGGAAGCTATTGATAGATTAGTAAATATTTCCAAAAAATCAAGAATAGCAATTATGTGTAGTGAAGAAGACCCAGCAAACTGTCATAGAGGATACATTATATCACATACTCTCTTAAATAGAGGTGAAGAAATTATACACATACGAGGGAATAAAATTCAAGAAAAGTCAAAATTTTATCACAGACAAATGGGGATAGAATTTTAATGATTAATATTTTTACAATTGGGGTATATGGTTATACAGAAAATGATTTTTTTCAAAAATTGATTAATTCAAAAATCGATACATTTTGTGATATTAGAAGAAGACGTGGTGTAAGAGGATCAAAGTACTCTTTTGTTAATAGTAAAAAATTACAAATGAAATTGGCAAAATTAGGAATAAATTATGTTCATTACATTGAGTTAGCTCCGAGCAACGAGGTTAGAGAAAAGCAAAAAGAGTTTGATAAATACCAAGGAGTTCAAAAAAGGAAAAGAATTGGACTGAACCAAGCGTTTGTTGAAGCCTATAAAAAGCAGAATTTAATTACTTTTGATCCTGACCATTTTTTAAGTTTTTTGGGTTCAAATGCAAAAAATGTAGCATTATTTTGTATTGAAAAAGAACCAAATGCATGCCATAGATCATTAGTCGTTGAATATTTGCAAAAAATTTTGAAAGATTTAAAAGTTGTTCATTTATAATATTATGGCTAAAAATAAAAAGATTATAGTATATTTTCTTTAATAAAGAATATATTAAAAGAAAAATTTTATCTTACTGTTCCGAATAAACCGGTAGGACAGACATTCTTGTCTGTCCTGCTTATTATTTACCATTACTTGGATTTTTTTAAGATGAATTCTAATTGTTATTCTAAATATATTTATGTGATAAAATACTGTATTTTATTATTAACATTATTATTCGCTGTAAAATGTTCGGAAAATGATATAACATCAAATGATTCATATCCGCCCCTTTCCTTTTTTAAAGAAGCAGTTGTTCCGGATACACTTTATACTGTCACATCTGAAGATTTTCTGGTACAGGTCAAAACGGAAAAGAGCCTTTATAGTAATATAACTTATATTCTAATGAAGGCTTTTGATACTTCTTATGAATTACCCTCCTCAATAGATACACTCCACGACAATGCATACTTCGGAGACATCGTTCCTGGGGATGGGATATTCTCTCGTATAATAAATTCAGCACAAATAAAATCTAATACTGAAGAATGTATTCTTGAATTTTCCACTCCGTTAGTTAATGAGATATTTCTTGATACAATTCTTTTTATAGAAGGGGAAAAAAATTTACCCCCTGTTATATCAAACCTGATTCTTCCTAACACGGTATCTCTTGATAGCTCTGAATTGAAATTTTATATATTTTTGGATGTTATTGACCCCCAGGGTAAAGATGATATAAAAGAGGTAAAAGGCAAAGTCTATTATCCTTATTTTTCTGTTCCAAGCCTTGTTATAACCCTGAAACATTATGGAATACCTCCCGAGATAATTAAGGGGGAGAATAATTATGTTTACATATTTCAGACGAATGATATGGCAAAAATGGGCACTGGGGAATATTCGATTCTATTTTATGCTCAGGATAATAAAGGAAACTTGAGCAACTCGTTAGTCGGTTCCATATATTTCTATTCTGATATTGAGAACCTTCCACCGGTGATTGAGTATGTTAATGCTCCCGATACTATTGAGACCACAACAGAAACCATTCTTCTTGAGGCAATGGTTACAGATGTAAATGGAATAGGTGATATAGAAATTGTTTACTTTGATTCTTATCTGCCCGATGGGAATCCGGCAGAAGGAAATCCATTTTATATGTATGATGATGGCAGTGAACTATCGTTACCGTGGGGTAACTCCGGAGATAAAATTAAAGGTGATGGAATTTATTCATGTGAAGTTACAGCCGATAATCCTGTCAAAGGAAATTATCTTTTTAGATTTTACGCTGTTGATAAAGTTCAAAATAAAAGTGAGCCTGTCGAACATACTATTGTTATAAGATGATTATTGAAAAATTGTTCAAAAATATTTTCCATAAAAATGAAGAAAAGATTCTTTTAATATTTTTATATTCATTATTAACCTTTTTTGAATTATCCAATTCTCAGCAAATCAACCCCCAAAATTTTCTTTTCAAACCTGCTTTTTCCAGAATTTCTGCAAATGATATAACCGATATAGTAATAAATGAAAACAGAATATGGTTTGGTACAGGCAAAGGTTTAAGCTATACAGATGATAATGGCTTGAATTTCTATAATTACTTGCATAAGGATGGAATGGGCAAAGGTGGAGTCTCTGCAATCGGTGTTAAGGATGATGTGGTTTGGGTAGCAACCTCCATTGATTCGATTCTCGCTACTGGAAGTTTTGATGTCGGTGGTGGATTGAGTTATTCGTTGGATAATGGAGAAACATGGAACTGGATTCCTCAGCCGGTAGATGCTCGTAATGATACTGCAGGTGGCAAAAAACCGACAACAACAGCGGTTCAAAATGTAACGTATGATATTGCATTCGGGGATAATGAGATATGGATTGCCAGCTGGGGTGGGGGATTGAGAAAGTCCTCAGACATGGGAAAAACGTGGGAAACGGTTTCTCCGGATAAATTTCCTTTTGATGTCAGCGGAAATTTGAATCACCGTGCATTTTCGGTTATCTATGCAGAAAATGGTTTGTGGGTTGGGACGGCTGGTGGAATCAATAAATCTACTGATGGTGGAAAAACATGGACAAATTATACTGCACAAAGCGGCAGTGGAATCTCTGGGAACTTCGTTGTCGCTCTTGGGAAGCAAATTTTTCAGGATAAAAGCATTGTCTGGGCTGCTACATGGACGGCAGAAGGAGGAGAAGAATTCGATGCCGTTAGTAAAACCGATAATGGTGGATTGACCTGGGAGGTAACGTTAAAAGGGGAAAAGGCGCATAACTTTGCTTTTTACGAAAATGAGGTTTATGTTCCAACAGATAACGGACTATATAAATCAACAGATTTTGGAAAAACCTGGGCACTTTTCCCCCAGATAATAGATGAAACTGGTAATGCTGTTATGACAAATGAGATTTATTCGGTTGGATTTAAGGGTGGTGATTTGTGGGTTGGAACTGGTGATGGGCTTGCAAAAACTTCTGACAGTGGAAATTCATGGAAGATTTTCAGAGCATTCAAACCGACTGGAATAGAAGGCGAACCTTCAACTTATGCTTATCCGAATCCATTTTCACCGTTAAGACATAATGTAATCGGAGATGATGGACATGTGAGGATTCAGTATAATGCGAAAAACAATACAAGGGTTACTATAAAAATTTTTGATTTTGGGATGAATCTGGTAAAAAATCTTGTTCAGGATAAGTCCAGAGCAGGCGGGGGAGATTATTATGAAGTATGGGATGGAAGAAATGAAAATGGAGACATCGTGGCAAATGGTGTCTATTTTTACCTCCTTGAACTTGAAGGTGAAAAAACTGCGTGGGGAAAGATTGTCGTTTTAAATTAATAATAGTTATCTATCAAATTTATGTTAAAATGAAAAAAATTCTAATCTTCATACTTTTATTATTTCTTAATATTGAAATTTGTTATTCTGTAGAGGGGGGATATGCAGGTTCATTTTTACGTATGGGTCTTGGCGCAAGACCGAAATCACTTGGAGGTGCTTTTGTTGCTGTTGCTGACGACCCTTATGCTGCATATTATAACCCTGGAGGTCTTCCATTTTTAAATAAAGGATTTATTACCTTCTCTGCTATGTTTCTTTCTCTTGACAGGAAATTTAATTATGTCAGTTTTTCACAAGGTATAAAACCTGCTGGTGGATTTTCAATAGGCTGGATGAACGTCGGAGTTGG
>JAUWXV010000341.1 GCA_030616165.1 bacterium
TTTTTTTATATATGAGTCCGCTCTAAAAACCGCTAATTACGCGAATTTCACGAATTTAATATTACATAATTTAATAAAAATCAATTTGTTTTGATTAGCTAAATTCGTGGTTTTAACCTTTTTAAACTTGACTCATATATAGTTCTTCATTTTTTTTACAAGATGACACGGCAAAAAATGAAAATTAATGTATGGACAAATTAGAGGGTTGTCCCTACAGGATTATGTAATACAAAGTAAAACAGTATATTAAAATTGCATTTATTTATAGAAAGATTTAAAAAAACAAATTTTTAGACTTTTTGCCGTGTAATTTTTCAAAAGAAAGCAGAAAATAATAAAGGGGGGACAGACACCAGTGCAAGCAGGAATGTCTGTCCTACAAAATTTGTCAAAGTTAATATGGATAAATTATCTTTGAAAGAAAAACTCGATAATTTACCTCACAAGCCAGGTGTATATTATCTCAAAGATAAAAATAACAAGATAATCTATATTGGAAAGGCTAAGTCATTAAAAAATCGGGTTCGGTCATACTTTCAGAATTCAGTTCCATTTGACCCGAAGACTGCAGTAATGCTGTCAAAGATAAAAGATTTTGAAAGCATTATTACCGATTCTGAGGTTGAAGCCTTAATCCTTGAGGCAAATCTCGTTAGAGAGCATAAACCCAAATACAATGTGAATTTGAAAGACGATAAAAGTTATCCGTATATAAGGATTACTAAAGAACTTTTTCCGAAGGCATTTCCTACGAGAAAGATAATTCATGATGGTTCGAAGTATTTTGGACCATATACCGACGTGAAATCGATGAGGCATACATTAAAAATTATAAGAAAGGTTTTTCCAATAAGAAGTTGTAATTATTCCATTACTGAAGAGTCGATAAAGAAAAAAAAGGTAAAGGTCTGTCTTGACTTTCATATAAAAAAGTGTCCGGGTCCTTGTGAGGGATTTATTTCGCTGGAAAAGTATCAAGAAATAATTGCCCAGATGATATATTTTATAAATGGTAAAAATAATATCCTCCTCGAGGAGATGAGGAAGAAGATGAGTAAAGCGGCAGAAGAGATGAATTTTGAAGATGCCGCAAGATTGAGGGATAATATTGAGGCAATTGAGAATTTTTCTTCCAGACAGAAGGTTGTATTGAACAAAATTACTGATATAGATATTTTTTCTCTTGCGGTGGATGGAGATTCTGCGTGTGGTGTTATTTTTAAGGTCAGGGACGGCAAGGTAACCGGCAGACAACATTTTTATCTATCAAATGTTGAGAACGAAGAAAAAAGTGAAATCTTAAAGTCATTAATGCAGCAGTATTATATTAAAAGCCGATATTATCCTGATGAGATATATGTTCCTGTTATTCCAGAAGATGCCAATTCGTTAATGGAATGGTTGGAAAAAGAGAAGGGGAAAAATATAAATTTATACGCTCCGAAAATAGGGACAAAAAATAAGTTAATCGAAATGGGTGAAAAAAATGCTAAACTGCTTATGGAGGAACTAAACATTCAGAAGATGAAATCAAGCGGTTATGTCCCAAATTCAGTTGTTTCACTGCAAAAAGATTTGCATCTTGAGGTTCTGCCAAAAAGAATTGAGGCTTTTGATATTTCAAATATCTCTGGAAAGGATGCTGTTGCATCGATGGTTTACTTTGAGAATGGAGTTCCAAAAAAGTCTGAATACAGGATGTTTAAGATAAAAACAGTTGAGGGGGCAGATGATTTTGCTATGATAAGAGAGGTTGTGAAGAGGAGATACAGAAGATTATTAAAAGAAAACAGAGAATTCCCTGATTTGATACTTATTGATGGAGGAAAGGGGCAGGTATCCTCTGCGGTTGATGCTTTGAAAGAGATTGGTATTACAGAACAGCCCCTGGCAGGTATTGCAAAAAAATACGAGGAGATATACTTACCGGGACTAAATGAGCCCCAGTCAATATCAAAGGGTTCACCGGGTCTTAAACTACTTCAGAGAATTAGAGATGAATCACACCGATTTGCAATTCAATATCATAGAAAATTAAGAAAGAAAAGGACGATATTTTCAGAACTTGACGAAATTAAAGGGATTGGCAAGTCGAGGAAAGATAAATTGTTAAAGCACTTTGGCTCGGTAAAGAAGATAAAAGAGGCAGCCCCGGAAGATATAGCGAAAATACCGGGATTCAGTAAAAAGATTGCAGAGGACATTTTAAAAGCATTAAAACAGAGTTGATTTTTTAAATATTTATCTTTGTTCTCTGTTGGTGTTGTCACCAACAGAGAAAACTATTAAATTATATTATAGAGACGCATGAAATGCGTCTCATTGTATTCTTATTATTACATTAAAATTGTTATTCATTATCGCGAATTTGTCTTAATATTCCTCTTATAAATTCTTCTTTCTGTTCTGGAGTTAATTTTTCAAAGTGAGCCTTTATATATGCATCTTTTGAATCAATTAGAATTAATTTATCATTTTCAAATTTATATAATTTCAATTCAATATTAGAAATGCAAACAAGTGCATATCTAATATTTTCATCCATTGATTTAGATATTATTAGTCCCTCCACTTTTCCATTTTCTCTTGCTAGATTCTCTTTAACCCAACCCATATACCGAAGTATTTGTCCAATTGTATCATCACTTTACTGGTCTTTTTTTAGTTCAATAACTAACCATCTATTTTCTTTTCTATGCTTAGCAAG
>JAUWXV010000339.1 GCA_030616165.1 bacterium
GTTCAAAATAACACTAAAAATTTAAAGGAAATTAGGGTAAAACTGTCTTGATTTGTTTTCTTCTTATTAACAATTAAAAAATTTGTTGTTTCTCTATTATTTTTTATTATATTTTATTTAATTATCCGAAAATTTCAAAGAGATTGCTTCGCTCTCCCTATGATTTTGCAGTCGCTCGAAATGACATTTTTTTCGTATTACAATTTTCGGATATTAGTATAACTTACATTATATTTCAAATCTGTATTTCTAAAAATGATTAGCCACAGATATGTAATATAAATAATGTAATTTCAAAATATTAAATAATTCGATTATGAAATTTTTAAAATTTTCGTTTATTTTTACTATTTTTTGGATTTTATCTTTTGGTTCATTTTTAAAAAGTTTTTCTGCTGATGAAAGGCTAAATATAGAAGATGTAATTTTTGCTGTTTATGATATCCCATCGGAAAAAGAGGGGATGAATACTCTCTATGTTTATCTAAAGATGCCTTATAATTTCTTCAGATTTATAAAAGAGGATGATAAATTTATTGCTGATTATGAATTTTCTATTGAAATTTCTGATGAAGAAAATAATATACACAAAAATAATATAATGCAAGAAAAGATAATTGTATCAAATTTTGAGGATACAAATTCTGATGAGAAAATCTTTTTAAAAGAAATGGAATTTGAGGTTTCTCCGAGTAAATATAATGTCAGACTGGTTATAACTGATCTGGATATGAGAAAATCAATTACACAAAGTAAAGAAATAACATTAAAAGATTTCTGGAAAGAAGAAATTGGAATTAGCGATATAATTTTTTATGTCGAAGGAGATTCAAGTTTTAACAGTGGGAAAAACGTTATAATACCTGAGCCTAATGTTAATATTGATTATAATTCAAATTTAGTGATTAATTATTATATATTTAAATCTGACATAGAGAAACGTATTGTTCTTAATTCGAAAATTATACCAGAGTTTAAAACTAAGACGCCGGTTTATGAAGAAAATGAAGAAATTTATGATAAAAAGAATTTAACAAAGAGAGAGATAAGATTAATACCTGAACTTATATCTGCTGGTCCTTATGTATTTAGGATTAATGTATTATCCGAGGGAATAAAAAGAGAAAGAGAGATTGAATTTTCTCTTTTGTGGGAAAATTTTCCAATCTCGGCACTTCATATTAATACTGCTATTGAACGGATGAAGTATATCCTTACGGAAGAAGAATATGAAAAGATATCGTTGATGAATCAATCCGAAAAAAAAGACTTTTTTATTGATTTTTGGAAGGAATTTGATATTGATACCACTATGGAAAAAAATGAAGTGATGGAAGAATATTTCAGGAGAGTGAATTATGCAGACCAGAATTTTTCGGATCTGAATAATGATGGATGGGAATCAGATATGGGAAGAATCCAGATTCTTTATGGCAAACCAGATAATGTTATAAAAAGGCACAATCTTATTCCACCGTATGAGTCATGGGAATATTACAATATTAACAGGAGATATAATTTTTGGGACGAATTTTCGATTGGGGTATTTAAATTAAAAAATGTTTACGATATAAGAAGGTAAAATTTTAATAAATAAGACGAAGGTAATTAAATAATAATATATTAAATATAGAAAATGAATAAGATAGGAATCTTAACAAGTGGAGGAGATGCTCCGGGGATGAATGCTTGTGTCAGAGCAGTGGTCAGAGTATCGATTTCTAATAACGTTGAAGTTATGGGTATTCAGGGGGGCTATCTTGGCTTAATTGAAAAAGATTTTATTGAGATGGGACCAAGGTCAGTTTCTAATATAATTCAAAGAGGTGGAACGATTTTAAAGTCATCAAGATGCGAGGATTTTAAAAGAGGAGATGGGAGAAAAAAGGCTGCAAATAATCTTAATGAAGCTGGCATAGAGGGGCTGATAGTTATTGGTGGAGATGGAACATTCCAAGGGGCAAAAAAATTGGGGGATGAATGGGATATTAAAGTAATTGGTATTCCTGGAACTATCGATAATGATATATACGGAACAGACCTTACTATCGGTTTCGACACCGCCGTGAATACTGCACGTGATGCGGTTGATAAAATAAGAGATACAGCAGGTTCGCATGATAGACAATTTATTGTTGAAGTTATGGGCAGACACGCTGGGTTTATTGCTCTTGAGGTAGGAATGAGCTGCGGGGCTGAGGAGATTCTGATACCGGAGATAAAAACTGACCTGAATAAAATTGCTCAGCGAATTATGGAAGGCAGACTTAAAGGAAAGACGAGTTATATAATTATAGTTGCTGAAGGTGATGAAGAAGGGGATGCATTCGAGATATCGCACAAACTTCACAAAATAACAGGATTGGAATACAAGGTATGTGTGCTTGGACACATTCAGAGAGGTGGTGCACCAACCGCAACAGACAGAATTCTGGGAACAAAACTTGGTATATGGGCGGTGGAACACTTGATAAATGGCGAATCGGGTAAAATGATAGGTGAAGTTGGCGGAAAGCCACTTCTTACACCTTTTGAAGAAACCTGGAAAAAGAAAAAACATATTGAAGAAATGTATATGGATTGGATAAAAATATTATCTGTATAGAAAAATTTAATTATGTATAGTAATCATGTAATAACTTAACTATAAATGAGTAAATTATATAATGGGTTTTAAACCATCTTTTTGAGAAAGTGTTTCATTTTGTCTCAATTTTGTATCAATTTGTCTCATTTTGTATCAATTTGTCTCATTTTTGGGGTGATTTTAGACTTATGAGACAATTATGTTTATAATTATCAGGAAATTACATCAT
>JAUWXV010000131.1 GCA_030616165.1 bacterium
ATCAGAAGAGGTTATCGGTAAAGGGCTCGATTTTTTACTTCCAAACAGGCAGATTGAAGATAAAGAACTGGAGTGGATTGAAGATGTTGTTTTAAAGAATAATGCTATTGTGAATCACGAAACTGAAAGGATTACAAAATCAGGGAAAAGAATCATAGCTGGGGTTACAAGAACACTTTTAAGAAATGAAAATGATGAGGTAATAGGCTTTTCGGAGATAATAAAAGATATCACCGATAAGAAAAAGATAGAGGAAGAATTAAAGAACACTATAGAGGAATTATCAAAAATTAATGAAATAGCAGAATTTATTCATGGTACGCATGATGAGAATGAGATTTTAAATTTGATGCTCACTGGGGTTACTGCTGGAGAGGGATTCAGATTTAATAGAGCTTTTCTTTTTCTCTACATAGAGGATAAAATGCTTCTCGAGGGCAGCAATGCAGTTGGTCCGTCAAATCCTGAAGAAGCAGGAAGAATATGGTCTGCTCTTGGAAAACCGAGGTCCTTTAAAGATATATTAAACTTATATAAAGATAATGTTGATAAAACTGATATTGCTATTAAGGAGATAGTAAAAAATATAAAAATACCTATTTCCAATGAAAATAATATCCTTGTTAAATCTTTCAATACAGGTCAGCATGTAAGGGTTGAAAAGAAAAATACATCTGACCCTGAAACCTTAAATCTGTTGAAAGAATTCAATACTGACCATTTTATCGTAATTCCGCTAATTGGAAGGAATAGATCAATAGGTGTTCTTGTCGTTGATAATGCAATCTCAGGTGAGAGAATTCGTGATGAGGAGATAGGGCTATTGCGGTTATTTGCATACCAATCAAGTCTTGCAATTGAGAATGCAAAACTTTACAGCAGTTTTGAAGAAAAACTGAAACTGCTTGAAGAGGCATATAATGACCTCGAGAAAAGTCAGGAAAAACTTATGCAGGCAGAGAGGCTGGCTGCGGTGGGAGAGGTAACCGCAAGAATAGCACACGAAATCAGAAATCCTTTAGTATCAATAGGTGGATTTGCCAGAGTTATTAAAAAGGAAATCGAAAGTGGGAATATTAACTTTGAACATATCAATATCATTATTGATGAAGTAGCAAGACTGGAGAAAATCCTTGCAAATATTGTAAGTTTTACTAAGACAACACATATTTCTGATAAAAAATTAGGGAATATCAATAATACCATTGACAGAGCTGTTAAAATAATGAATGAGGAGTTCAATTCTCATAAGATAATAATTGAGAAATCTCTTGCAAGCAACTTACCAGAAATGTATTATGATGACTGGGAAATCTCTCAGGTTTTTCTTAATTTGTTCAGAAATGCCATTCAGGCAATGCCTTACAGCGGAAAACTATTTTTAAGAAGTTTTTTATTTGATAATGAAGTTAAGGTTGAGATAGAAGATACTGGAAGTGGTGTTCCTGAGAATGTGATAAGAGATATTTTTAATCCTTTCTTTACCACAAAATCAACCGGTGTTGGATTAGGGCTCACCATCTGTAAACAAATTTTATCTAATCATAACTGTAATATTGATATTAAAAGTGAATTGAATAAAGGAACCACTTTTATATTAAGTTTTTCCGTTATTAAAAACCATGTTAATGGTTAGTTTTTTATTATAAAAAATGGAGGGATTGAATTGACAAAGTTATTAATAGTAGAAGATGAAAAAAATCTTCGAACTCTATATAAAAATGAATTTACGGAGGAAGGATATGAAGTTTTTCTTGCAGAAGAAGGTGGAGAAGCTATAAAGATTGCTGAAAGAGAGTCTCCCAACCTGATTATTATGGATATAAGAATGCCCAATATGGATGGAATTGAGGTGATGAAAAAAATTCTTGAAAAGAATAAAGATATACCAATAATAATAAATTCAGCATACTCTGGTTATATGGACAATTTTATGAGTTGGGCTGCTAAAGCATATGTTATAAAATCTTCAGACTTATCCGAATTGAAATCAAAGGTGAGAGAATATGTCGGTGTGTAGATTATTCATTCCCTTTTAAATCTATCTTTAGCATATATATCTTTGTTTATCTAATTTAATATGCTGAAATATTAGGATATTATTGAGTAATCACAATTCAACTAAATAATGCAAATTTATTAGCCGCACTTCATATAACATTTCAATAATTATATGATTCTAATTTTTCTTTTTTTACAATTTTTATTTAAATTGGTAAAAAATAAAAATTTATCGGAAATATAAAAAAAATATTGACATAGTTGTAAAATTTTATTACATTTAGAGAAATTAATAATTATTGTGATTTTAAAAAATTTTTTCATATTTTTTAAAATATAAATTTGATTCAAATTTAATTGAGGATTATTAAAGGGCTTTCTTTATATCACAGGTAATTTGGTTTAAATTAATTATGAGAGAAATAAAATATTCAGTTTTAGTATTCATTATTATTCTTATATCTTTTGGATTGTCAAAAGAATCTGCAATACTTTCTCAAGAATTTAAAAAAGTAGATTTAATTAATTATGGGGATTTATATAATAATGATAAGATACCTTATAATCTAATGTTTATGAATCGGGATGATTCCCCTTACGCGATTCTTGCAGAGAAATCATCCCAGATGTTATACCTTTACTCAATAGAAGATAAGCCGAGACTTCTAAATATCTATTCGTGTTCTACTGGTAGGGTTACCGGGAATAAAAAGGAGATTGGTGATCACAAGACTCCTGAAGGTATATATTATTTCGAGGGGATTAAAGAGGGTGAGGAACTTCCAGAGGAATATGGAGTTCGGGCTTTTGTAATGAATTATCCCAATAAGTTTGACAGATTGGAGCAGAAAAATGGGTATGGAATCTGGCTTCATGCTACCAATGAACCAGACCGTGCTAAATTGCCAAATAATACTAAAGGTTGTATAATTGTTAATAATGAAGATATGATAGATTTATCAAATTATATCTCCCTTAACAAAACTCCTATAATTGTCGAAAAGGATATTGTATATTTGTATCATGAGCAGACTTCTGATTATAAGAACGAAGTAAAAATGTTTATAGATAAATGGCTTGAGAATTGGGAGAATAGAGATATAAATGAATACATGGAAAATTATTCTAAATATTTTTATTCTCAAAAGAAAAATTGGAAAAAATGGAGAAATTATAAGAGAAAATTGTTTAATAGATATTCCTGGATTAATGTAGAGGTTGAGGATTTAAGTATTTTAATAAAAGAGAATAACTATATTATAAATTTCAAGCAGAAATTTATTTCTAATCAATATTTGGACCAAGGAATTAAAAGACTTTATATATGCAAAAATAATAGGAAATTTGAAATTATCGGAGAAGAATGGAAACCAGGTCCAGATGTGCCGATTTTTGCGGAAAGAAATGAAGAAGAGGTAATGTCAAATGGAAGATGATGTATTAACTATAATGTTTGTAAGACAGAGTGGGAAGATAAGGTCTATAAAATTGGAGATAAAAAAACTCTTTTTTCTTGCAGCAGGATTAGTTTCACTTATACTGGCTTTTGTCGGATTAATGTATGGATATATATATATTTATCGTGAGAATAGTAACTTGCTTGCAATGGTTGAAAAGATAGAAAAGGCTGAAATAGCAATTCCTTATGAAGAAGTTTCAAAACAGGGGATTTCAGAAGAAGGTGCAGGAGGCGAAATTGTAAAATTACAAGTGATTGATGAAGAAGCCAAGGAAAAAATAGTTGAAGGTACCCAGAAAGAAATTGTTGAAAATCTCGATGGTAGACTTATTAATATTTTTTCCACTGATTCAGATTCTTACAAGGTCACAATAGAGGATTTTAAAGTAGAAAAAAGTGATAAGATGTCTGGGATAAGGGTTATATTCAAAATCGTTAATGTAAATCAGGTTTCAAAAATTATAGGATTTTGGGCAATAGTTGGAGAAAATAAAAAGAAAAATGCTATTTTTAAGAGAAGTTACCCCAAAACTTTCATAAATACTAGGGGTGAAATAGTAAATAATAAAAATGCAAGCCTTGTATCTGCTACCTGGTTTTCAATTGAAAGACTTAAGCCTGTTACAGGGCAGTTGGAATTTGATAATGAATTTGATGAATATAATGCTATTTACATATATATATATTCAATAAAAGGTGATTTATTATTACAAAGTAAATTTAACAGATGGAGACTAACAACATAGTTTATGATGAAATATTATGTCTCTTCGAAAAAATCTCGCGTATCTTCCTCTATTTTGTTTTTTTTAAACTTATTCCGTTTAACAAAAAATATCGGTAAAATCTCTTCAAAGGCAATATTTAATATTTTATTATTTTTAATAATCTTTTCTGGTAGTGATTTAATATTATTTGGCAGTGGTGAAAGATTCAAAAGAGATGTTCTGTTTGAAAATACAGAATATGAGTTTAATATTTATTATATTTATGGGAGCGAAAAAGGTAATACTATGCTGATTATTGGTGGGATGCATAATGAGCCCGGAGGATATTTGACTGCAGATGAATATGTTAATATTTCTTTAGAAAAAGGGAATCTGATAGTTGTTCCGAGAGCCAATTTTAATACAATTGTTCACGACCAAAGAGGAATTAACGGAGATATGAATCGTAAATTTGCACAGAATGAAAAACCAAGAGATTATGATGAAATTATTGTTGAAAACATTAAACAATTGATGGCTGAAAGTGATGTAGTTTTAAATCTTCACGAAGGAAGTGGTTTTTACATAGAAACTTATGTAGATAAATTAAGAAATCCTATGCGTTTTGGTCAGTCAATTATTGCTGACAGCGATATATATTATTCAAATAAAAATAACGATAATATAAATCTTGAGGAATTGGCAAAGGAAATACTGAATACGGTGAACAAAAAAATAAAAGACGAAAAATACTATTTTCGATTTAATAATCACCGCACTTCAGAAGAAGACTCTCCACATAAGGAACAGAGACTTTCTGCTACATATTACGCCCTCACTAATCTTGAAATCCCTGCTTTTGGGATAGAAGTTTCGCAAGAACTTCCAAATATGGAAATGAAAATTAAACATATGAGTTGGGTTATAAATGAATTTATGAGCGAATTTAATATTATTCCTGAATATCCGGGAGCTTATATTGATGAACCGGTTTTGAAATTTATAAATGTTTCGATAAATAATCAGGTTCCAATAAGTTTGAAAAATAATGAAACTTTTTATGTTAATCCGGGCGATGAGATTGAAATCACTTATGTAGAGACAAATTACAATAGAGGAATTTCGATAGATATAGAGGGTTATGGAGGGATTCAGGATTTCAAAAAAAGATTCAAAGTTGATAAAAATGCAAGAATAGATGTCAAGAAAGATAAATATAATTGCGGGTCAGTACATATGGTCTTAAAAAGAGAAATTAAAGAAACAACCGATGAAATAAGTTTAAGTGAGGATTATTTCTTGATTGATATAAATAATAATAGATTAGTATTTTTTCCAGAAGAAGAGATAAAAATTGTAAGAGGAGATGAGATAAAAATAATAGATATATCTCCATCGTTAAAAAGTCACGGTAGTATAAGTGTAAATTTTTATGGTTATGAACCACCTGATAAATCTGCTGAAGATAGGGGATATGTTATTAATACTCAGAAAGATTTGCTACCTTTTTATTCCTTAGATAAGAAAGGTGAAAAGTATGAAATCAGAATAGAAAGGAGAGAAGGAGGTGTTTTTGAAATATTTGAAAAGGTTTATGTTAACGTAGTTGAACCGAAACTTGAATATATTATTTTAATATTGAATGAAGATAAAAAACTATGGTTTTACAATGGTGAAGTTTTAAATTTATCTTATAATGATTATTTAAAAATAGTTGATGTAAAGTCGAATATTCCAAGTGATGATGAATTTGGCGTAAAGGTTAATTTTTATGGATTTGTTGGTAGAGGGGATGGAAATGATATGAATATGGAGATTAGATTAGATGATAGTCTTTTGAAAAATTACTCTGTATTGGAGAAGGGTGAAAGATATGAGATACGGATTTCAAGGGGGAATAATATATTTGGAAAGATATATGTTGACCTTTCTCCAAAGAATGTAACTAATGTTGATTTTATTGAAAATTAGAATCTTATTATAGAAGGGATAAAATGTATTATATTGGGATTGACCTGGGAGGCACCAAGATATTTGCTGGTGTGGTTAGCTCAGAAGGTAAGGTTATAAAGAAAATGATGGTTTTGACACACAGGCACA
Organism: bacterium; assembly: GCA_030616165.1. Lineage (GTDB taxonomy): Bacteria > SM23-31 > SM23-31 > JAUVVT01 > JAUVVT01 > JAUWXV01. The sequence continues at coordinate 6,268 of JAUWXV010000131.1, forward strand.
GACCTTGGGAGGAAATTGGTGATGAGATTGTAAATTGTACAAAAAATGTTGTTAAATCTGCTGGTCTTAAGCTCTCTGATATTAAGGGAATTGGGATTGGCTGTCCAGGAGCTATATCTCGCGATAGAGAAACGATATTCATTGCACCCAACCTTCATTGGAAGAATGTTCCTTTCAGGAAGTATCTTTATTCTAAAATAAATATTCCTGTAAGGTTAGAGAATGATGTTAATTTAGGGACTCTCGGAGTGAGCTACTTTGGGGAAGGGAAAGGTGTTTCTTCACTGATAGGGATTTTTGTCGGCACTGGAATTGGTGCAGGGATAATTATAAACGGGGATTTGCATATCGGATATAACGGCACTGCTGCCGAGTTTGGGCATATGGTAATTGACATTGATGGATATAAATGTGGCTGCGGTAACAGGGGGTGCTGGGAAACGCTTGCTTCAAGGATTGCCATTAACAGAAAAATTGACGAATATATTGAAAAAGAGGGTAAAAATAATGAAGTAAGCAGGCTCTTTAGCCGAATGAAAAATAAAGGAAAGGCTATGATAGAAGGGTATAAAATGGGATTGGATGTAGTTGTAGAAGCCGTTGATGAGTCAAGTAAGTTCATAGGAATCGGCTTAGGAAATATAATGACTATGTTTAATCCTGAAATGATTGCTTTAGGAGGAGGGATTATTGATGATTTAGGAGAGTTTATGATACCCATTATAAAAAAAACAGTAAAGAAATATGCAATTACTGGTTCTACTAAAGGAGTTAAAGTTGTCCATACCTCATTGGGAAGTGATGCTATTATGCTGGGAGCAGCTGCTTTGGCTATGAAAGGATAAAAATTTTAATTATAATTCATATATTTACCAAAGTTTGTTATTCTAAGTTTTTATTTAAAGAATCATTATATTTAAAGATGTTTAGATTAATAAAATATGACAAACCTTGATTTTTTTTGTAGTGGCAATTTATGAATTGCCTTTTAATATAGTACTGCTTGATAAATATATCATTTATTTATAATAATTAGAATGTACACTTATTAACGAATGAAAATGATAGATAAAAATAAAATATTTTATCTAATAATAGTGATAAGTATTTATTTATTCAATTCTATTTTTGCCGAGATAAAAGAGGTTAGTGTAAAATATAAAGGTAGTGTTAATGATATAACTCCTCTAAGAGTTTCACAGATAGGTGATGTTTGCTTTGTTTCTGCAAAAGAACTTGCAAAAAAACTTCAGTGTAATATTGTAATAAATAAGCCATTAAGAAAAGCGGTTCTTTATCCTGAGGGGATACAGGTGAAAATCTCTGGAGAAAATCCCTTCATGATGATTGGGGAAAATGTATATCAACTTCCAGTAGAGGTAAAATATAATGTTGATGAATTATTTATTCCATTAAACTATTTTATTGAGAATTTGAATGATGCGCTTTCTGGCAGGTATGTTTTTAATAAAAATGAAAGAGTATTGGAAATCGATTTAGGTGGTTATAATTTGCGTGGTATTTTTATAGATGAGAAAAAGAATGGAACGCTTATAAGGATCGGTGCTTCGGAGAAATTTAAGAAATTTTCGAGTTTGAGTCTTCCTTCAGGGGAATTAGGTTTTCAGATTATTGGAGGTAAAATTGATACTTTAGATAAAGCGAATTATCCTTCAATAGAGAAGAATGGTAATATAAGAAAGATTATTATTGATCAGATGGAGGATTTGATCCAGATTTCAGTAAATTTGCAAGAAGATGTTGAAGGTCATGTTATTACACAGGATGAAGAGAGCAAAGAAATACAAATCAGCCTTACCGGAAAAATGCCAGAAGGGAGTAAACCGACTGTTAATATTGCAGAGATTCTGAAAGAACAGAAAAAGAACTGGGAGATAAATACTATTGTATTGGATGCAGGACATGGAGGTAAAGATCCAGGTACCAGAGGAATTAATGGAACTAAGGAAAAAGATATTACTCTTGATATCACAAAAAGACTTGGTTCACTTCTTAAAAAAAATCTTAAACTTGATGTTAAATATACCCGCCTTGCGGATAAATTTGTCCCCTTATGGGAGAGAACGAGATACGCAAATAGTGTAAAAGGTAAATTGTTTATAAGTATTCATGCAAATTCAACAGGAAGGAGAATAACTAATGTAAGGGGGATGGAAATCTATCTTTTAAGTTCTTCAAAAGATAAATCATCCATCGAAGTAGCCAAAAGAGAGAATAAGGTTATAGAGGAATATGAAAATGTTGAAAGATATAACCAAATATTGAAAGGTGATAATATGCTTTTTTCAATGATGCAGAGTGGGTTCGTTAAGGAAAGTGAGGAATTGGCTTCTTTACTTTTGGATGATGTTATCAAGAAGACTAAAGTTGTAAAAAGGGGTGTTAAACAAGGAGGATTTGTAGTTCTTGTGGGCGCATCAATGCCAAGCGTTTTAGTTGAAGTTGGATTTCTTAATAATAGAATTGATGAAACAAATTTGAGAAGAAGGGAATATCGACAGAAGGTAGCAGAGGGTTTATTTGAAGGGATTAGAGAATTTATTAGAAGTAGCAGGAGGGAAATAGCAAGAGTAAATTAATGAATAGAGCTCCAATAGGAATATTTGATTCTGGGATCGGGGGATTAACAGTAGTTAAAGAGATAGAAAAAAGGCTGACATTTGAGGATATAATATATTTTGGAGATACAGCAAGGGTACCTTATGGTTCAAAATCTGACGAGATTATAAAGGGCTTTTCACTCCAAAATTCTCTTTTTCTTTTGAAATTTAATGTAAAATTGATTGTTATAGCCTGCAATACAGCATCTGCTGTTGCGCTTGATTATCTTAAAAGTTTGTTTAAAGTTCCGATAATCGGGGTTATTGAGCCGGGAGTGGTCAGTGCACTCAATAAATCAAAAACTAAAAGGATAGGTGTAATCGGAACTTATAGTACTATAAATAAAAATGCTTACGGAAGACTTTTGAAAGAGAGAAACCAATCTGCTGAAATCTTTTCTGTGCCCTGCCCACTCTTCGTTCCCATTGCAGAGGAGGGTATTGCCGATGAGAAATTCGTCGACCTCATTGTTGAAAAATATCTTTCACAGTTAAAAGATAAGAATATAGATACCCTTATACTGGGGTGTACTCATTATCCCATTTTAAAAAAGCCAATAAAAAAATTTATAGGAGAAAATATTGAACTCGTGGATTCCGCTGAAGAAACTGCAAAAGCAGTGGAAAGGATTTTATCCATAAATAGTATAAAAAATGGAGAAAAGGCAAAAGGGAAAACGCACTTTTTTATCAGCGACATACCATATCGTTTTAGAGAGATGGGAAGCAAATTTTTGGGCAGAGAAATAAGTAAGGTGGCTGCTGTTCATCAGGATGTATTTGGAAATTATTATACTTAGAAGATTAATTATAAATATTAAAAATTATTAAATAACAAAAAATTTGATGAATATTTAAAATTTTATTTTTAACCTGATATATTCATAAGTGTTGAATTGCATAATATAATAGATTGTCATTTTCCGCCAGAGGCGGAACCACTTTTGGTGGACGAGCGGAGCACTTAGGACGGAGCAAGTTATATAGCCGGTTTAAAACCGGTTTTTTTTTGAGACAGATGTATGCAAAAGTGTTTCAGTTTGTCTAAATTTGTCTCAGTTTGTATCAATTAGTATCAATTTGTCTCATTTTTGGGGTGATTTTGAGACGGGGGAGACAATTAAGGTTTTAATTATCAGTTATTTAGATTATTTGTCTTACTTTTTTTAT
>JAUWXV010000319.1 GCA_030616165.1 bacterium
CGCCATGGCGTGTCTCTACAATATATTTTTCAATGAAATCTATTTTCAAATAATAATGCAATAAAAAATTTTTTGAATTTTTGACGAATCATCTTTTAAAAAAAGTAAGTAACTTTTTAGTATATTAATATGTTCTTAGAGAGATTATTCAAATTCTTTAATTATCTTTTCTCCTCCGGATTTTAGTATTTTTTCTGCCAGAAGAATTCCAAGACTTTCAGGGTCAGAAATATCACCCGAGATTTCTTCTTTGATAACCTTTTTGCCCATTAAATCGGACAATACACCCTTTATCAACAGTTTATTTTTATTCACCTTTGCCAGAACACCAATAGGAACCTGACATCCACCACCAAGTCTTTTTAGAAACGCTCTTTCTGCTTTAATTGAAATTTGAGAATTTTTATGGTTGAGATTCTTTGCAATTTCCAGGACTAATTCATCATCCCTTCGTATTTCTATTCCTATTGCGCCCTGGCCTGCAGCCGGAAGACAAATATCTTCGGAGAGCACTTCAGAAATTTTATCCTCAAATCCCATTCTCTCCACACCTGCTTTTGCAAGTATCATTCCTTCCATAGAAGACTGATAAAATTTTCTGATTCTTGTATCAACGTTGCCCCTAATTTCCATAAATTTAAAATCTTCCCTGAGCGATAAAATCTGTGCTCTTCTCCTGAGACTCCCTGTTGCAATGGTGCTGTTTTTGGGCAATTCAACTAATTTTAGATTGTCTCTTGATATAAGCACTTCTCTTGGGTCTGTCCTCTCAAGAATCCCAGCAAGGTTCAGTTCAGAAGGAATATCTGTTGGAACATCTTTAACACTATGTACGCCTATATCAATAATATTTCCAATAAGGGCGTTTTCAATCTCTTTGACGAATACCCCTTCCCCCCCTATCTTAGATAGAGGAGAGTTAAGTATCTTATCACCTTTAGTTTTTATTATTTTAATCTGAACTGATAAATTACTGTATCTTTTTTTAATCTCTTTCTTGACAAAATCTGCCTGCCATAGTGCAAGTTTACTGCCTCGAGTTCCTACAATTATCTCTTTTCTTCCAATATAACTCAATATTATTAAATTTTTTTTAAAAGTTCTACTCTCTTTTCAAAAGAAAGTATGGTCTGCCACAGCGGAACCCCCGAGTACTCGGGGGGAAAGAAAACTTGAAATTATCGCGAATATTCGGTATGGTTAAATTTCTTCAAAATTCACCTTATTAATTGCAGCATATCCTTAACAGCTCTGTCCATACCAACCATCAAAGCTTTTGAAATTATTGAATGTCCGACATTTAACTCTTCAATTTGAGAAATCTTAGCAATTTCAACAATATTATAATAATTCAATCCTCTTCCAGCACTAACACCCAGACCGAGTTTGCTTCCCGCATGTGCTATTGACATTATTTTATTAAGTTCTGCTGCTTCTTCTTCAGCATCTTTTGCTCTTGAATACATTCTAGTATTTATTTCAACGTAATCGGCACCGGCTTTAGCAGATGCTTTAAGTTGTTCAACTTCAGGGTCGATAAAATAACTGGTTATTATACCATTTGAGCGGAGTCTATCGGTAATTTTGGCAATGCGTTCAAAATTCAACTCTACATTGATTCCCCCTTGTGGGGCGTTTTCTTCCTTTAGTTGAGGAACAAGGGTAACCATATCTGGATAAGCTTTCATAGCAATTTTTATCATCTCTTCAGTCGGAGCAAGTTCAATATTAAAATGTGATTGGACCATCTCTTTTAATAAAAAAAGGTCCCTTTCTTTTATATATCTTTTATCTTCCATGATGCGACAAAATATCCCCCCTGCTCCAGCAGTTTCTGCAAGGACGGCAGCTACAGCCGGATCGGGTTCTTTTCCCCTTCTGGTATCCCTCATTATAGCAATATAATCAACACCTACCGCTAATCTTGACATAATATTGACTCCGAATTTAAAATCTTTTATTACTTCTCTAAAATCTCAGATGCGAATACAAACTCATATCCTTTTTTGTAAATTTTTGGCATTTCTTTACGAAGCACTTCGCAGGTAATCTCTTTTGTTGCATGACCAATACCTATCACTTTTCCTTTCTCAGAAGCAATTTTCATAAGTTCATCCAACCGTGCTAATATAAATTCTTCTTCTACTTCTTCTTTGTTATCCAAAAAAAGGTCCTTTTTTGAAACTCTAACTTTTGATTTTTCAAATACTTCAAATGCTTTGCTTTGTGGTGATGTAAAACTATCAACAAAATATAATTTTTTACTCCTTAAAACTTCAGCCAGGTCTTTCATCAGGGTGGCATTTTCTGTTGCTTTTGACCCCATATGATTACTTAAACCTTTTGCCATAGGCAGTTCACTGATTGACATATCAATAATTTTTTCTATATCCTTTCTGCTCATTTTGTCTTTTAATAAAATCTTTTCATTTCTATCAGGGGGCGTTTCCGATTCCATAGGAAGATGGACCATTACCTCATACCATTCTTTAGATGCAGATTCTCCTATCTATTTTGAATATTTATTACCCGGTATTATTGAAAATGTAATAATTTCAGGAAATTTAAGATATTCTTCAATTATATTCCCGTTATCGCTCCCGAAATCATCTATTATTATTGCAATTTTGCCCTTTTTATGGGTCAATTTTTTATCCTTCGTTAATATCAGACTATCTACAACAACATTATCATATCCAACAGTAATTATTAACCTATTTCTATTAGTTATCTCATTTCCTTCAATAATTCTACCTCCAGAACCGATTACTGCTTTAGTAATAGAAAGATTTAAAACGGGAATGGATAAATCATCTGGTATTCTTATCGACTTTATATTCTTTTCTATATTATTATTTCGATCCTGAATAGTATTTCTTCTTATCCATTTTTCCTGAATATCATATTCCTTAAGACAATCTTCAACAGCATTATCAATTGACTCCGCTAAACTTATCCTGCGTTCTTCAGAATCTTTTAGGTCCGAAGGACCGGTCAAACTTTTTATAATTAAAATAATAAAAGAAATGAATAGAAAAAATATAGTTAATTTTAGTCTTTTCATATATTATTTTTCTTATATTTATAAAATGAAATTATCGTTAAAATTACAAAAAATATTACTTAAAGTCAATAGTAAAACTATGTGGAATTGGGCTATTCAGGAAGATGTAATCCAGTTAGTAAAAACAATAAATATAATAAGAGATGATGATTTGTGGAAACTTCAAAGGATTAGTTCCTCTATGCTCCACCAAGCCATTAAAATAGAATTACCTCAGAATAATATCGAGTGTCGCTACTATTGTCATCCTGAACTTGTTTCAGGATCTAATATTAAATCTGAAGATA
>JAUWXV010000282.1 GCA_030616165.1 bacterium
AGTTTTTAATATTTTTTTACGTAAGATGATTCTGCAAAAATCTTTTAAAAAAATTTTTTATTGCCTTTTTACCGTTCTATCACTTAAAAATTTTCTTTTACGCAATAAAAAATAGCGGGAGCGTGTGAGAATCGAACTCACCGCGGCCAGTATTAGTGACCACCCTCGGATTTGAAGTCCGGGAGATACACCAGGATCCATTCGCTCCCGAGTATAAAATAAAAAATATAATTTAAAAATTTTATAAAAATGTCACCTCTTTCGCGAGAAAAAACCTTTTTATTTTATGACCTTAATCTTTTTGGATTCTTCTGGTATTACTTCACCTATTATCGCTGCATCTTTCACACCGTTTTCGTGGAGTTCTTTTAAAAACTCATCCGCAGTTTCTTTAGATATAGATATGAGTAATCCACCCGATGTCTGCGCATCAAAAAATATCATACGCTCATCCTCATCAATACTATCGGAAAACATTACATATTTATCCAAAAACAACTTATTGTTAATCGTACCACCCGGAATATATCTACCTTCTTTTGTTTTTATTAATACTTCCGGTAAATAGGGAATGTGATTGGCATATAATACCATGCTAACATTACTTGCATTTGCCATCTCATATGCATGTCCAAGCAAACCGAATCCTGTAATATCTGTTGCGGAATGTGCTTTATACAAAACCATTTTTTCCGCCGCTGTTTTATTCAATTGCATCATAATGGCAGTAATTTTCTGGACTACATCATCCGAGAGTTTTCCCGCTTTTAATGCTGTGGTTAAAATCCCCATGCCTAATGGTTTCGTTAAAATCAGCCTATCATCAGGCTGCGCATTTGCATTTGTAACAATATGTTCAGGATGCACTATTCCTGTAACTGCAAGACCAAACTTTAATTCATCATCATCTAATGTGTGCCCACCAATTATTTGACATTCTGCTTCTTGCGCTTTATCCATAGCACCCTTAAGTATCTCACCCATCATTTCAAGAGACATTTTCCCTTTGGGAAAACCGGCAATATTTAATGCAGTCAGGGGTTTCCCACCCATGGCATAAACATCACTGAGTGAATTTGCCGCCGCAATTTGTCCATAATGATATGGCTCATCAACCACAGGGGTAAAAACATCGACAGTTTGTATGAGTGCAATATCATCTGTTAATTTATACACACCTGCATCGTCAACGTTATTAATTCCCACTAATACATCGGGATGTGTAATAGGTGGTAAAGACTGTATAAGCTCGCTTAACTCCGTTAAGCCCAATTTACCCGCTCACCCCGCACATTTAACCATCTCGGTCATTCTTTTTCGCTTATCCTGTTCTGTCATAACTCCACTCTTTTTAGCTAACTTACATTCTTTAAAAAAAGATGTAAGCTCCGCCACAGCGGATCCGCCTAAGGCGGAAAAGAAAACTTACTATAATTTCTCATCCTTTGCAAAGCAAAGGATGAGAAATAGTTAAAAGTTTTTTGGGACACCTTTTTTTCAAAAATGGCGTCTAATTTTTCAAACGCCGTATATCCCCATCTCGTTCCGTAATTCCTTTGCTGTCAAAGTATAGAAGAAGTGGAAGTGTAAACTTTCTGGTACTATTAATCATTTCTCGAAACTCAAACAATTTAATTTCACCTTTTTTCTTCAAAATGTCAACCAATAAATTTTCTGCTTCTTCGACATGCTTGGCATGAAATATAATCGGTTTTTCGGTACCTTTTTTAATTTCAATAAGAATCCCAAATTCAATCATTCCTGTATGTATATTCATAATTTCATTTTTTTGTATTTCTGAAAATTGTTTGATAATTTCTTCTTCTGAGGGCGTAATATATTTTCCTTTGAAGTATAACTCTTCAATCTTATTTTTTATTTCTTCCTGATTGGGTGTAAATGTAATTGTGTGATTAGATAAAAAAATCACTTCCTCATGTACTTTTACCATATTTTTTGCAATAAGAGGTGCTAAGATTGCATCAAACACTTGAGAATCAATTTTTTTAAATAATTTTGTTTTGAGTTCAGACTGCTTCAATCCCCTCCGAAGGGGAAACTGCTGGTGATACTGCTTCATAAAATTAATAAGATTATTCTGCGCTTCCTCAAGGTGTTCAGTTAATATAATTCCCATAGTTGGTTTTTCCACAACCACAGTTATTACGCCATCTTCAATCAATTCCACTACTATATTTTTCATAACATTGTGTGTTACTGATATTTCTGCTGTGAGTTTATTTACAAATTTAAGTTCAAGCGGGTTACGTGCAAGAATATGTATAAGTATCTGTTTCGGATCACCATTTTCTAATTTTTCCAGTTCTTTTAATTCTTCATCAGGCAGGTATTTGAGCTTTTGTGTATGAACCTCGACAATCGTCCCTCCGCCTATGGTAACGGCCGGAGAATAACTGCGAATAATATAGTGGTCCCCCCTATCAGAAGATACAGGAACCTCTAACCGAAATTGGACAAAGGTTGATTCTCCAGGATTCAACACTTTTTTATTAAGGAAAATAACTCGCCCCAGAAGTTCAATTGTTCCAACATGAAATCGAATCCTTGTTTTATTCTTTAGCGGCTTTTTAGTGTCTTTAAGTAGATAGAGTTTTGCATTAACCATGGAAGTGGCATTGAAATATCCTGGTTCAGCGAGCACATTGCCGCGTTTAATTTCAGATAATTCCACACCAATAATATTGATTCCCACACGTTCACCCACATGACACTCTTCCACCTCTTCATTGTGCACCTGAATCTTTCGAGCACGGATTTCCTCTCCCTGGGGAAGCAGTTCCAACTTATTCCCAGCTTTCAGCGTCCCGGAAAGAACGGTACCTGTTACAATTGTTCCTATTCCTTTAAGCATAAAAACTCTATCTATCCATAAGCGAAAAACACCTTTATCCGATTTTGTTGGTGCGTTGCCAATCACTTTAAGCAGAGCTTCTTTAAATTCAGGAAGCCCTTCTCCTGTGGTGCTGGAAACAGGTATAATCGGGGCATTTTCAAGAAAGGTGCCTTTGACAAATTTAGCGATTTCATCTTTCACAAGTTCCAACCATTCTTTATCGACCAAATCAATCTTGGTGAGTGCGATCATCCCGTTTTTAATCTCAAGAAGCCGGAGGATTTCCAGATGTTCTTTTGTTTGCGGCATTATGCTGTCGTCAGCAGCGATGACAAATATAACCAGGTCAATAGTGCTGACACCTGCCAGCATATTTTTAATAAATTTTTCATGTCCCGGCACATCGATGATGGTAACGTTTTTGTCAAAAAATACAAAACCTAAATCAATTGTCATCCCGCGTGTTTTTTCTTCGGGTAAACGGTCTGCATCGATGCCTGTCAGCGCTTTCAGGAGCATTGTTTTCCCGTGGTCAATATGTCCCGCTGTGCCAATTACCGTGTGTTTCATGGTATATTTTTCCATGCATTAAATCTTTATATCCATAAAAACTCTTTTAAGTCATTCCTATTTTATCTATAGATTAATATTTTCTATTACAGCATAATCAATTCATCAAATCCAATACTATCAAATAAAAACTAAATTTATTATTTGTTTTTTAGTACCTTTACGACAACATCTGCAAGGGATTTAATTTCATCGGGGTGGATGGTTCGGAAATCGAGTAGAACTTCTCCTTCAGCAATTCTTGTGAATACAGACGGGTTGCCCATTCTGAGCCTGTGAGAAAGCTCATTTGTTGATATCTGTATAGGCTTAAGGGCTACCAGTTTGGTTGGGATTTGTTCTCCGGGAAGAGAACCTCCCCCCATCTGCGATTCACCATTTATAATTTTCATTTCACAAACATCTCCTACCTCAGAACGAATCTTTCTAATAAAACGCCTTGCATGGCTCGCTATTGTCGGAACTGGCAGGGTTAACATCTGCATAACAGGATTCTCTTTCAAAAGTCTTTTTTCGTCCAAAAAGAGTTTAAGTGTTGCCTCCAGAACGGAATATGTCATTTTATCACATCGAAGCGCCCGGCATAATGGATTCTTTTTTATTCTGTCAATATATTCTTTTTTTCCAACAATTATGCCGCACTGAGGTCCACCAAGAAGTTTATCTCCGCTGAAGGTTACTATATCTGCACCGTCTTTGATGCCATCCTGAACGGTTGGTTCTGGCGGAAGACCATATTTCGCAAGGTCAATTAAGGCACCGCTTCCAATATCTTTCACAAGAGGAATATTACGCTTTATGCATAGTTTTTTCAAATCTGATAATGGCACCTGTTTATAGAATCCAACAAATTTATAATTACTGGTATGAACTACCTGAATTAGAGCGGTCTTTTCGGTAAAAGCGTTTTCATAGTCGTGCAGATGCGTCCTGTTTGTTGTCCCTACTTCCACCATGATAGCACCGCTTTGCCGCATTACATCAGGCATACGGAATGCACCCCCTATTTCTATAAGTTGACCTCTCGAAATAATAACCTCTCTTCCTTCAGCCAGCGTATTCAGTACAAGCAGAACGGCGCCAGCATTATTATTAACTACACAGCCTGCTTCTGCTCCCGTAATATAATTGAGTAACCCTTCAACGTGTATATAACGTTCTCCGCGTTTCCCCGTAGAAACGTCAACTTCAAGCG
>JAUWXV010000041.1 GCA_030616165.1 bacterium
AAACGAAATAATAAGACCTCCCCCTTCTTCAACAAACTCTTTTAACAGCATAACCTGCTGATTCGTCAAGGAGCTCTCATTTGTAAGAAACACAACGTCATAATTATTTAATAAGTTAGGGGTGAGAAGATCCTTTCCACCAACTGAAAAATCATAAAGCGTCTGCTCCCCCATATAAAAACAGTTTTCAAGAAAAAAGGCATTACTCTGGGAAGATTCTGGAGAACCATCGATACATAAAATTGATGGGCGTTCCTCAATCATAAAACTAAAGTAATTGAAATTATCCACAGTCAGGTTATCCTCGTTCAACGTTACATATCCCTGATAGGTGCCTTCTCTAAGGTCCATCTTCTGGAAAAATACCTGATGTGCCTGTTCCTCCTCCACCATTTTTCTGTCAACTTCCCTGCCGTTAATCCAGAGGGAAACCTCCTCATCCTGTTCTATAATAGCTCCCTGCGTACTGACCTGAAGCCCGAATTGCACCGCAACCGCATCGCCGACCCGCTTGTTCTTGAGGTCAAATTTGTCTATGTGTGAATTCGTTATTTCATCTTCGACAATTTTTATCGGAACAAAGGTAATGCTCTGCTCGATATTCCAGTTTTCAAACTGGCTGCTCCACCCGTTACTTTGAAAATCTGAAATGAGGACAATGCGTCGCTCATTGTGCCGGGCATCTTTCAGGATTTCTTCCGCAAGCCTCAACGGCTTATACAGGTCTGTTATTCGGTTGCTTACCGTTACTGTATTCACCACTATATTTTTATGTAATGTAATATCATCACTTAATTTCGATACCTGCTGAGGTTCTTCTGAAAATACCACAACCGCGAATTCATCCACGCTTCCAGCATTATCAATTATATTCACTGCCTCCTCTTTCGCCCGCTCGAAATGATTTCCGTACTGCATGCTGTAGGAATTGTCAATGAGAATTACAACAGACTTATCCTGTACCTGCGAAATAAGCGGTATTCTCTCACGGGGAATAAAGGGCCGCGCGAACGAGAAGGCAAGAAATCCAAGAATTAATGCCCGGACAATTAGTAATATCAAATCCCGAAGTCTGCGTTTTTTTATCAGCGCTTTTGGTGTTGCCTTTAAAAATAAAAGTGAACTGAACTTTACTTTACGCGCGCGGATTTTCCGAATCAGATGGTAAAGTATCGGCAGCAGCGCAGCGCTGGCGGCAAACAGGAATAATGGATTAATAAAAGACAACTGACCACCTTATTTTATTTTCTGGCACTTCTTTTTGATAAATATTGAAAAAGTGCATAATCAAGCGGTTTATTGGTTGCCAGGATATTATAATCTATCCTAAGCAAGCCGCATTCATTCTTAAGAATGGACCTGAATTGTTCGAGATTATACAGGTACGTTTCTCTCGCCTCGTCAGACATTATAATAATTCTCTCACTTGTTTCCATATCTTCAAGTTCGACTATATCTTTAAACTGAAATGTCAACTCGAACGGGTCCAGTATTTGAAACACAATTATGTCATTACCAGCAAACCGAAAATGTTTAAGACCGTTAATAATCGTTTCCGGCTCTTCAAGGAGATCGGAAATAATGATGATAATACCGCGCTTTTTAATCGACTCAGCCATTTCATTAAATGGCCTCGCCATAGAAGTTCTGGTTCCGGGACGGATGTTTTCCAAACTGTGCAAAATAGTAATAAGATGTCCCTGTGTGCTTTTCGCTGGAATTCTTTCCCTGATTTGATTATCAAAAAAGTAAAGGCCAACTCTGTCCCGCTGGCGAATTATAAGATAGGCAAGCGAAGCTGCAAGTATGGAACCGTATTGAAATTTCGTAATATGATTTGAAGCATATTCCATCGAATTACTTATATCCAGTAAGATGTGGCAGCATGTATTGGTCTCGTCTTCGAACTCTTTGATGAACAATCTATCAGAACGTGCATACAGTTTCCAGTCGATGCGCATCGGGTCGTCCCCAGGTATATAAGGGCGGTACTCAAGGAATTCCACGCTGAATCCCTTGTACGGGCTCTTATGCAAACCGGAAATAAATCCCTCTACTATTTTGCGTGCCAAAAGCTCCATATTCGAAATTCGTGAAAGAATTTCGGGGTCGATAAATCGTGTTGGACTGCCCTTTATCGGAGTATAATTCATAGACGATTTAATTCCTTTTTTTATATACCAGAAAAGCCGTTTATTTAATCAAAAACCATTCATTACTGATTTCTCAAGATTTTTTAAAATTCAAAAAACATCAAAAACTTATCGGAAAATAAGACCAAATTTCAGCAATTAAATATTCAACAAACTTATAGATTATACATTCATTCTACGTAAGTCCCGAAACCGGCTCGCTGACAGTTTCAAGTAGCATTTCAATAACTTTATCTGAATCAATCCTCTCGGATTCTGCATAAAAATTTGTTATAATCCTGTGCCGAAGCACGGGGATTGCCAGAGCCCGGATATCTTCTATTGAAACATTATACCTGTCGTGAAACACAGCCCGAACTTTTCCCCCGAGCAGCAGAAACTGCCCTGCCCGGAGTCCTGCACCCCAGCTCACCCATTTCTTGATAAATTCAGGGGCTTCATCTTCAGAGGGCCGGGAATTGCGCACAAGTTTTACGGCAAATTGTGCCACATTATTCGGAACAAATATCTTCTTGACCATTTTATGGAACTCGAGGATGTCAATGCCGGAAAGGATAGTGTTAAGTGCAACTTCATCTTGTGATGTGGTATTTATGGCTACCTTCAGTTCATCGTCTTCCGAAAGATAATTAATAATGATATTGAACATAAAACGGTCGAGTTGTGCCTCAGGGAGAGGATAAGTGCCTTCCAATTCAATAGGATTCTGCGTTGCCAGGACAAAAAAAGGTCTTGGTAAAGATAATCTCACTCCACCCGTAGTTACCTGATATTCCTGCATTGCCTCCAGAAGGGCAGCCTGCGTTTTTGGTGGTGTCCTGTTGATTTCATCTGCAAGAATGATATTAGCAAAAATAGGTCCCTTGACAAATTTTATGGACCTTTTACCGGTTGATGTATCCTCTTCAAGGATATCTGTTCCAGTTATATCAGCGGGCATTAAATCAGGCGTAAACTGGATACGCTTGTATGACAGGTCAAGAATCTCACCAAGGGATTTAATCAGCAGGGTTTTCGCTAAACCGGGTACTCCTGTTATCAGGCAGTGCCCACCCGCAAATAAAGCAATAAGTGCCAGTTCTATCACCTCTTCCTGTCCGACGATACGGCGGCGTAGCTCCTCGAGAATTCCTTTTTTACCATTCTGTAATTTTTCCAGAATTTCTTCTTTCAGCGTTTCTTTTTCTTCTTGGTTTATGTTTTCTTTATTATCGTTAGCATTATTAATATTTGACACAACTGCTCCTTCTATTTAACATATGTCTTTTACAGTTAGTTTACCTTATAAATAAATGTATAATGAAAATGTATTTCAATTTTGATTTTCTACACACTTAAGCAGCAATCTCTGGGCATCCCTGTATCCTGGGGAAATCTCCAGAGACCTTAAAACTTCCCTTTTAGCATCCGGCATCTGCCCATTATTATAAAGGCTCAATGCCAGGTGGTAACGGGCTTTTGCCCTATCGAGCGGGTCCATCGCCAGAATAACCAGCCGTTCTTCCGTTTCCGATGAATACGATTTCTGTTTTCCATACAATTCTGCTAATCGAGTATGAGTATTTAAATCATATGGTTCAATCTGAATAGACCGCTTATAATAATATTCCGCTCGGGCAAGATTGCCCACCATATCCTCGTAAATCTGCGCCAGTTCTCGTGCTTCCTCTGCACCATACTCGGTAAATGTCAGATAGTCTTTTAGAATATTTATGAGTTTCGACTCTTCCCCCTTTTCACGATATATTTTTGCCAATCCCTGATATGAGTTGCCCGCTCTGGTATAATTCGGAAAAATCTCAATGGCTTTCAGGAATTTTTTCTCCGCGTCTTCAAATTTACCCTCGTTTAAAAGTTCATATCCATCTTTAACATTTTCAAAAAATGGATTTTTTGATTTTCCAAATAATTTCTCAAAAAAAGATTCTTCTTTGTTACTAACGCTGAACATGGGAGGTAAACCTGAAAGAACAGGCGCATATTTATCCCTTTCAGGCCTGAGACTGTCAAAAAATTCCTTTTCCACTTCTTCTGGAGTCTTCTGCAGAACCATTTGGAAAGCATTTTCAAGGTTACTCCCTTTTCCGAATTCGGCAAGTAAATCAACAATTGCAGTAAACCCAAAACGTTCTACAATAAATTCCATCAACTTCGCTGATTGATAGTATGTGAGCATAATCTGCTCGGGAAATTTCGGACGGGTAAAGCCTTTGTTAATATCCTCTAAAGGAAGGAGCAGGTTCTGGTCTAAAGCAGCAAATAACTCCAGGTCCATCTCTCTTCCCCATTCAGGGCGTGCGAGTTTTTCCTCATATACCGATAACCCCTCGGTAACCCATCGGGGAACTTTGTTGTCTGAAATGCTCATCGTCATTACGTGGGCAAGCTCATGCCATAGAGTGCGCGACCAATTGTACTCGCTACCAGACTGTGCCTTGGGAGTATCAAATGCCACTACGTCTCCAAAACATACGCCGAGTAAACCAATTCCCGGCAGTCCGCTAATCCGAACAGCAAAGTCGGCATGGTCGTTATATGCCTCAATGCGTATCTTCTGCTCGGGGATATACGGGTAGCGAATATGTAAAGAATCGTAACATTCCTCTGCAAGGGCAAGAATTGGCTGACCAAGAACGCCGCTTTCGGAACTGTGAATCAATAATGAGAAATGTTCACTTTCCATTGATTCAAAATCTTTATAATCATCGATCAGTTCCAGAGTGTTGCGGGCGTAAAGATTAAACGGGTCCCCCTTGAATCCTCTTTCAAGATAGCGGCGTGCTTCAGCGACCTGCCCGATACGGAGAATATTTGAACCTAACAGAGCGTATGCGTGCCAGTTATCCAATTCTTTTGAAATTGCCTTACGGCAAAATGAGACCGTGTCCTTATAACGGAATCGGCGAATACAGTTTTCCGCCAGGGTGATATAAAAGTCACCGCACTGGGGATTAATTTCCTGGACCTTTTGTTCAGTCTGGGCAAATTTCTCCTCAGCGTTACGGAGGTGATATATCGATGCAAGGTTTGCTAATGACTGCTCACAGGCAGGATTAATTTCAAGTGTCTTATTGAGTAATTCTTCCGCTTCGTCATAATGGCTGTCAAGTATATGTATCTCCACGAGCATATTCAACGCATCAACGCAGTTGGGATTCTCTTCTATCGCTTTATTCGCAAGTGCTTCCATCCGTGAAAAACTCTCAAGTGAGCGGGCATATCCGACATACAATTCTGCACTGTGCGGGTTGATTGAAATGGCTTCTTCAAAGGTACGCTGAGCGTCAACATTGTTGAATTTTTCCCTGAACAGGTCCGCCCACCAGTAGAGATTCTGAACATTTTTGGAGTCCAGTTCATACGCAAGTTTAAACACCCGGTTTGCTTCATGAAAATCTCCAAGCTTTGCAAAGGCTTTCCCGGCAATTCCGATTGATTGAGTGGTTCTTAATCTGTTCTGATTGTACTCGCTCGTTATCTGCCTGTAATATCTATACGCATATCTTTTTCGTCCTGTTTTTTCTAGTAAGTCCCCAAGTTCAAGAAGATTGCGCAAGAAATCCTCCTTGTACTTTTGTGCATCGATAAAGGCTTGTTCAGCATCTTTATATCTCCCCACTGCCATCAAAAAACGCCCTTTCATATATAGGAGGTATGGATTAGCCGGAGCTTTATTTAAGTACGATTCTAATTCATCAATGCCGTCATTGTAATTACCAAGTGCAAGGAAGGTCTCAAAATAACCCAGAACCTGCTCACCGTCATCCATAAGAGTGTTTTCCAATAGAGGCTGAAAAAGTCTCCGAGCTTCAAGGTAGTCGCCTGTTTGCAGGGCTTCTTTTGCTTTTTCAAGGTCTTGTGAGGATTCCTGAGCAAAAACAGGCATGCCTGTGCAAACTATGAAAAATATAAAGGCAATAAAAAAAATTTCTTGTCGTCTTTTCATATATGAAACAAGTGAAAATTAAGTTTCTAAAGTGAGATTTTCAATAACTAATGTTTAAAACAACTCAAGTCAACAAGAACATGATACGGACAGAGTAAGGATAAACTCGCGAATGCCTCAATAGTTATAGGTATCAGACAATCCTTATTGAGCAAGCAGAAATAAATAAATCGTCAATGCGTCAAAGCGTAAATTATGAAATTTATTGCCATCTGAAAGCTGACTGTCGAAGCATCAGCCAAACTGGCGGGCCATTCCCAGCCGTCGCCAATATCCTGGTTATAACAAATAACACACATCATTCGTCCGTTATCATCATAGATTGCGTAATACTGGTCATCATATCTGCTAAATCCCGGTTTCGTAGAGCGTGCTTCTACCGGGTCAATGTCAAAATATATAGACCAGATAGGATGTTTTTCATCCAGCATAACCGGTTCCCTGTCCGGGAAAACTTGTTTAATGTTATTATAAAAATTAAACCATTCCCGTCCTTTACGTCCGCCAAAATCATGGAAATCATCGATTATCATAAAACCGCCCCTGGCAAAATACTTCTGCATGTTTTTTACCTCTTCTTCATTCGTAAGCCAGTAACCAGGTTCGGTCAGATAGAGAACAGGATATTCATAGATTTGTTCTTCATCAAATGAGAGTACCAGCGGCTGACCGACTAAAGGGATTTTTGTCGTGCGTTTGATTGCTTCATGCAGGTTTAAGTCAGCGGTAGGATAATCAGTCGCCCACATCCCTCTTCTGGACCTGCCCCGAAATCCACGACCAAAACCACCAGACCTACCCCCATATCCCCGATAAACATCATCATACCTGACACGCACAAATCTATAGCCGTGGTCATCCTGTGCACGGAGTATTTCAGGAACGATTATTATACTTTCAATCAGTAAAATAAACATCAAAAACTTTTTCATATATTCTGTGTACCTTGTCTTTCAAAATATGAATAAATTAAACTCATAACAAATGAGCATGTGATTGCAAGTTTATGTTAAAATCGAATAACAATTTTTTTATCGTCAATCCCAAGTCAAAATACTTTTTCTATGTTTTCATATTATTAAATTATAATAAAATAAAATCACTTAATCAATAAAAATATACCATAAAATATTGCGCAGTTATACTGCACTCATAAATTCATTACATAATTTAGCGGCTTTTTGTTTAGTGGACTGTTCTTCATATTCTATCAGACCTGATTAGTATAAAATTGATTGGTGGTACTGATGATTGTAATTATGAATCTATAGTGCAATATCTTGTTGAGCATGTTATGGTATTCAAATTCAGTTAAATCAATTACATAAATACAGGTCAATATGAAAAAAATTAAAACAATATAGGTCGATATATATAATACAATTATTATATGAAAATTATTTTATTAAAATCAAATATTTTATATATTTTTTTTATTAAATATGTAGAAGGAAAAAAACTTTATAAATAACAATCATTCAACATTCCAAAATGATAAATAAAACAACCTCTAAGGGTATCGCATTTTGTTTTAATTCATTGTTATGAACACTGTTTAAATCTCAAAAGTTCCTTACATGAATTATATAGTAGGTATATTACGTTTCAAATGGCGGAGGTTACGATAAGTAAGGAAAGATTTGCTGAGATACTGGTTCGGATTAATCGATTGCGGTTCTGTTCAATGTAATGCTGCACTTTCTCATAATAATCCTTGGACAGGGGTTCATTGTTATCTTACTTTAAGGGAAAAACATCTTAATTAGAAAGAAACAGACAATATTAATTGAAATAGTACGAAAAAAATGATTGAATCTAACGGGAAAATTGTTAGTTTACATTTAAAATATAACAAAAACTCAAACTAAAGTCATATTTGATTTTAATATGGGTAATAACAATTTAATTATTTTATCCATTATTATTAATTTTTTGGAGTAAGTATGAAACAATGTTTTCCCTATAAATATCTTATTATTTTTGTCGTTATATTGATCATTATTTCACTCACTATTTCGGTGCTTTTTGCACAAACCGACGGTAATGCTGCTAATAAGTTGCCCCAGTTTTTTGGATTTTGGCTGCTCCCGCGTGTCTGGATTGGGGCAATTTTTTGTTTAGTAGGATTATGGATTCTTATGAAATCAAATTTAACACGTAATTTACGGTTTATATTTTTGTTTATTATATTTTTTGTTTTTGCGATATTTCCAGCATTGCCATTAGGAAAACTTAATTATGGTATGGGAATACATCCCAGTCCAATGTGTACAGTTACTAAACCCTTTCCATTTATTAATGCGGGTAGCACAGTTCCTGTTATTTTTATATCACTTTTAGTTTCTATGCTTATACTGACTGTTATAGGGAATAAACTTTTTTGTGGTTGGGTTTGCCCTATTGGTGCCCTTCAGGAAATATTCCATCGAGTATCTTTGTTAGATAAATTAAAAATCAAACTCCCTTTTAAATTAACAAATTCGATACGTATCACTATTTACGTCATTTTTATAAGTATTATTTTTTCTACGGGTATTGGCATTTATGATTATTTCAATCCCTTCGAGTTTCTCCATTGGCAATTTGGATTATTCGCAAGTATAATCTTATCATTGACCTTGATTGCATCGCTGTTTATTTTTAGACCATTTTGTTATTTAATCTGTCCCCTTGGTATGGTCACCTGGATTTTTGAGCATTTTTCATTCATTAAAATCAGAGTTGAAAAAGACAAATGTACAAGTTGTAATACTTGCATTGAGAAAAGTCCATGCCCGAGTATTCCTTCGATTTTAAATAGAAATAAATTACGACCTGATTGTCACGCATGTGGTCGTTGTATAGATGTTTGCCCTGAAAATGCTTTAAAGTTTAGGTCATAAAAGGAAGAGTTTAACTTATAATATTCAGTTGATAATATCATCATTTGATATGGACTTTTTATGATGAAAAGTAACATACTGGTGAATCTAAATCTTTTGTGGAAGTTATAAAAGCCTTTTCAGCAGATTATTGCTTTAGTTGTCTCTAAACAAGGCAATTTTTTATAATATTGGTTTCCTCAGTATTATAAAAGAACTGCAAATATATGAATATCTGGCATGCCTGTTTTGTCAATAACAGCGCTTTTCAACAAATAAACAGGTTTACCCGCGCTTCATTGCTTCTTTTATACGCTCAGGTGTTATCGGAAGTTGAAACACCCTTGCACCGATGGCATCGTAAACAGCATTGGCGATTACTCCGCCCATACATATTATTGCAGGTTCTCCGCCTCCCTGTGGTGATGTCTCCTTGTTATCTACAATCACAGTCTCGATTTTCGGAGTCATTGAAAAACGGGTTATCTCGTATGTATCAAAATTAGTATTGAATATTTCTCCCCCTCTGTAACGCATTTCTTCTGTCAAGGCATAACCTAATCCCATATTAATGCAGCCTTCAATCTGTATCGTTGCTCCTTGGGGATTAATCACAATACCCATTTCCTGTGCACATACGATACGCTTAACCTGAACACGTCCTGTATTCTTATCAACTTCAACTTCAGCTATATGGGCAACGTAAGAGCCTACATCAGTACCCATTGCAACACCCCAGCCTCTACCGCTCGGCGTCTTTTTTGGACTCCAGCCGAATTTATCTGCCGCCGCTTCCAGTGCGTTCCTCACTCTTTTATCTTTAATATGTTTTAAGCGGAATTCCACTGGGTCGATACCTGCTTTTGAGGCCATAATATCTATTTGACATTCTCGTGCAAAAGTATTTGTACTATTCCCCGGTGCCCGCCATGCTCCCGTGGCAAATGGATGAGCACTACGGCCCCCAAGAGAAACTAAAGCATAATTTGGTATTTCATAGAATAATTCCGCACCTCGCGTGCCGGCATAATAAACATTGTAATCAAAAAAAGTAATATCTCCTGATTTTGTCGTACCTGATTTTATTTTAATCACTGCGGCAGGACGATAAGTGTCATAAAAAAATTCTTCTGCACGTGTCCACGCAACTTGAACTGGTTTTCCGGTTATTTTTGCTAACTTTGCTGCTTCTAATGCCTGCCTTCCCGGAGATTTCCCACCAAATCCTCCTCCGACAAAAGGAGTTATCACACGGACTTTTTCAGAAGGGAATCCGATTGCTTCTGCTATTTGGTCCTTGATTACAAAAGGTCCCTGTGTGGAAACCCATACAGTTGCTTTATCTCCTTCAATATTTGCTAAAGCTGTATGGGTCTCAATTGTCGCATGAGCAAAGTAGTTGTCAAAGTAAGTCTCTTCAGTTGATATATCAGCAAGCTTTTCCCCGTTTTTAATATCACCTTTTTCATCTACTACCCTCCTGCTTTCAGCAGAATTGAGCAAATGTTCATGAATAGTTTTATCGTCAAATTGTGCCTCAGGACTGTCATACTGGGTTTTGATTTTAGACAGTGCAGCTTCAGCATTGTCCGGATTATTATGAAGAACTGCAATCAGATCATCTTCCTGAACTAATGTTACACCCTCTAAATTCTTTACTCCGGAAACATCAACACTTTTTAGTTTGGCATCATGGGAGGGCGGACGAAGAATCTTTGCATACAGCATACCAGGCAGTCGAATGTCTCCTGCATACTTTGCCTTACCTGTAACTTTCTCATGGGAATCAACACGTAAAAAAGGCTTACCCATGATATTAAATTCTGATACGTTCTTTAAATCAACTTTTCCTTTGACGCGCCTCTCAATGATTTTACCTTTGGCGAGTTGGGAATAAGTAATTCTGTTATCACTGTTGCTTTCTTCAAATATTACACCATTTTTTGCTGTTAATCTTTCTATTGGAACCTTAAGCTGTTCAGCAGCTATCTCTATTAAAACAGCTCTTGTTTTTGCGGCTGCTTCTCTTAATACCGGTCCAGTGAAACGGATAGTCTGGGAACCCCATGTTCCAGAATCCCACGGACAAATGTCTGTGTCTCCCATTACCATATCAATCGACTCCATTGATACATCAAGTTCATCAGCTGCCATCTGTGCCAGGGCAGTTATTGCTCCCTGTCCCAGCTCAACTTTACCAACTAAGCATGTAATCCTCCCGGTTGCCTCGATTCTAAAGTAAGCGTTAATATCTTCGGGACGTCCTCTTCTTTGAGGTTCCATTCCTTCAAGCGCAGATATATCTCCAAGTGTGAAAAGTACGATAATTGCCCCGCCGGTCTTTTTCATAAATTCACGGCGGTTGAAGGGCTGTGAAGAAATTATATCAATAAATTCTTCACCAATATATTTATCTTCTATCATTTTTCACTCCTTTATTTCTTGGATGTGGTTTCTATTGCCTGTATAATGCGGTTATGTGCTCCGCATCTGCACAGGTTATCATTCATTCCATCAATAATTTCATCTCTGGAAGGATTGGGATTTTTCAATAACAAACTGTAGGCGGTTAATATCATGCCCGGAGTACAAAACCCGCACTGAAGAGCATCGTGTTCCCTGAAAGCTTTTTGAAGAGGATGTAAATCTCCGTTTTTTGCTAATCCTTCAATAGTAATAACCTCTTTGCCGTTGACGTATTTCATTGGAAATTGACATGACCTGACAGCTTCGTTATCTACAAGAACAGTACAAGCACCGCAAGCACTTATTCCACAGCCAAATTTGGTTCCCGTCAGATCAAGGTCTGTTCGTAAAACCCACAAAAGCATTCGCTCGCCATCTACGGTCAAGCGAGTGGATTTACCGTTGAGTTTGAAGTTAATTGTTTCTTTCATATTGACCCCTTTTTAAATAAAATTTAAAACAAATATGTAAAAAACTCGGGAAAAGGCTTTATTTCAATCGTAAAATATAGAGAGCAGTTTACTTCAGAAGAAAATAAAAATGAGCCAGAAGTTTAAGTGTCTCGTCTTTTTTTGTTTTAATAGGGTGTAATAATTTATCTGATACTCCCTATATTATTTTTATAAAAGAGAATATTCGGGATTCTGTTGATTTGTAGTCCAATTTAATACATTTTTTTGCATAATACAAGAAATTATTAAAATATTTTGGTTCAAGAGGTCATTATAACTATTAATCCCTCGATTTATCGGGGGACTATTAGAAAAATGAAAAAAATACTTGACAAAGAACGAATAATTTGATATATTATGACTGATAGTCAGTCATAATAAAATGGAGTAATTAAATGGCACGTATTTCAAAAGACCCGGAAGAACGAAGACAAGAACTAATTGATACCGCTATGCGTCTTTTCTTGGAAAAAGGATATGAGCAAACATCAGTTAGTAACATTGTTAAGGAAATCAACGTAGCCCAGGGGACCTTTTATTATCATTTTAAATCTAAAACTGACATACTTGAGGCGGTAGGGGAAAAGTTCATCGACAAAATAATAAATAAAATTCAACATATCGCAAATAGAAAGAAAATTGATGAAGCCGAACGCCTTGACGATATAATCGATTATTTTTCACTATTTTATAATGCCAATAAAGAAATAGTCAACTATATCCATAGTGAGAGTAATATTGTGCTGCACCAAAAATTGGGAAGAAAGACACTGGCTAAGCTGTTACCTATTCTGACGAAGGTTATTGAAGAGGGAGTGGCAAAAGGTCGATTTAACGTGACTTATCCTGCTGAAACCGCTGAATTTTTGATTCTTGCCATGTGTGAAATGTTACATCAACCTAATACAATGACCGATGTTAAGCGTCGAGAGAGGGTCCGTTATACTATTGAGGAGAATTTGAAAAGGATACTCGGAGTTAAAGACTACACCTTTGAACTGGAGTTATAACTCATTACTATTGCGGGCATTTTTTTGGTGAAAAAATGACTGAACGTCAGTCAGATAAATGCCTGAAAATATAGGAGAAAAGAAAATGAGAAACATTATGATTTCGGGATTAATTGTTTTGCTCTTGTCTCCGGTTTCATTCAGCCAGGAGCTAACGGGTGAAGACATCATTAAGAAAGTAAATGAGTTATTCAATCCCCAGACAAGTTGGGGAAAGTCGAAGATGACCATTATGACAACTTCAGGCAGTAAACGAACATTTGTCCTTGAATCGTGGAGCAAGGACAAAGGTGAGAAAAATCTTGTCCGTTACCTGGAACCAGCGCGTGTCAAGGGGCAGGCAACATTGATGCTGAATCATGCCGATGATATTTGGATGTATTTCCCACGAACTCAACGAGTTCGAAAACTCGCCACACATGCGAAAAAGCAAAAAATGCAGGGAAGTGATTTTTCTTACGAAGATATGGGAAGCGGAGACTCCTTTATCAATGATTTCAGTCCAAAAAGGCTTGAAGATGAAAAAATGGAAGGACATGATTGTTATAAACTTGAACTTACACGTAAAACGGATAGAGACATTTCTTATTCGAGATTAATCATGTGGGTCATCAAAGAAAACTTTTATCCCATAGTTATAGATTATTATGACGAAGATGACTCCACTCTATTGGAAAAAAGATTGGTCCAGAGCGATATTCGCCTCATCGATAACATTCCGACTGCGATGAAGGCGGTTATGTATAATAAAATGGATAACACACAGACAGAGATGGAGTTTCTCGATGTTAAATATAATGTTACGTTAAATGATGATATGTTTACAGAAAGGAGTTTAAAAAAGTGAAAAAACGGATTTCAATGCTGCTGTTTTTTTCTTTCTATATATCTCCTCTTATGGCGCAGGATAGTGTAGAGCTATTTGGATATTTCGAATCACAGATAATGGGTGTAAAAATCAAGAGCGATTTTTACCAGCTTTATACCAATAAGTTACGGGTGGATTTAAAATCCAACCTCTCCGAAAACATCACGTTCGCGGCAAATTTCGATTACATTACATATCATGGTAAAAAGGAATGGAACATACTGGATTTTTTATCCTCCGGCATCACTTCCAAGGTTCCCCAGGACAAGGAATCGGATTACGAACTCCCATTTTACAATCGAAATTTTCTCGATAATGCCTATATAAAAATTGCCTTTAAAAATTTCGACTTAACGGTTGGAAAACAACAAATTTCTCTGGGTACCGGTTATGTCTGGAATCCAACAGATGTATTTAACATAAAGGATGTCCTCGACCCGACCTATGAGCAACCCGGTCATAATGCAGTGCGTTTGGATGTGCCTCTATCCACTGTATACACAATCACCGCACTCTATTCACCTGAGGATACATGGAAAAATTCTGCTAAATTACTCCAATTCAAGGGGTGGACTTCACACTTTGATTATTCCATTATAGCGATTGAAAAACTCTGGCGTTTTCACGATTACACCCAGTTTAACGATGAGAACTCGAATTTTGTGGAATTACCCGAGCGGCGACAACTTTTAGGTGCGAGCACGGCAGGGGAACTTCTGGGATTGGGGGTCTGGGCAGAATACGGATACAACAAAATGGAGTATTCTAAAGATTTCTATGAACTTGTGGTTGGCACAGATTATACGTTTGATTTTCAAACCTATGTGATGTTAGAATTTTACAGGAATACGTTGGGAAAGAAAGATTACGAACAGTATGATATCAATGATTGGATGCGGCAGTTTACTGCTGAACAAAAGGCTATATCTCGCGACCAGATTTATCTCTTCGTCCAGCACCCGACAACGGATTTCCTGAGCCTGGGCTCTTCAAGCATATATAGTATTTCAGATAAAAGCATGGCTTTGATTCCGACTCTAAATTACAGCCTCTCAGAAAATATAGATATTATGGCTTATCTTAATTTCAATTTTGGCAGAGAAGGAAAAGCTTTCTCCAAAATTTCAGGAAATGGTGGATTACTCCGGGCTCGAGTCTATTTTTAACCGCGAATTTCGCGAATTATTTTTATTTGAAAAAGTTAGAGAAAAAAAGGATGGTACAATTATTATTTAAAGAGGAAGTTTATAAGATAGTTGGTGCATCTATGGAAGTACATAGAATATTAGGTTCAAATTTTATTGAAGCTGTATATCAAGAAGCTTTATCAATAGAATTTAAGTCGAGCAATATTCCATTTGTTGAATTTCCTCAATTGAAAATAGATTTTAAGAGAAATATATTGAAAAAGAAATTTGTTTGTGATTTTATATGTTATAATGAAATTATTGTAGAAATAAAAGCAATAAACCAATGTGGACATAATGAAGAAGCTCAAATAATTAATGCATTAAATGCTTCAAAGAAACCAGCAGGAGTATTAATAAATTTTGGCGAAACTTCATTATACTGGAAACGATTTGTAAACACTAAACAAAATTAGTGAAATTTGCGTAATTAGCGGTTGATTTTTTATAACAATTAAAAGGAAATTAGAATATGAGAGAAATCATCCTTAAGAAATTAGCGAACTGGCATACTTCCCATCCATTGAGAATGCTTCTGATTGTTATACTTTTAACTATTATTTTAGGTGGATTTGCAGGGCAGTTAACAATCACCATGCAAACATCAGATTTATTGCCTGAGGGTGATAAAAGAGTCGTTCAATTCAACAAGATTTTAGATGAGTTTTCAACTGCCACAAGCCTTGTTGTTGTTGTCCAGGGTGAAGAAGAACGTATCAAAGAGTTTGCCGACAAACTCGCTCCCCGAATCCTAAAATTAAGGGATAACAGCCAAAATGATTCATTTCAGAAAGAAATCGATAAACTTCAAAAAAATATAGAGAAACTTAAGACAAAAAAGAATAAAGAAGAAGAAATAGCCGAACTTCAATCCAAAATCAAAACCTTCCAATCACGCATAAATATGCAATTGTTCCAGCGTGTGGATTATAAGACTGAAATCGATTTTTTAAGAAATCACGCCTTGATGCTGGTCAAAGAAGAAGATTTAAAAAACATAAAAGATATCTTTATGGACCCGAATCTATCGGGATTGTTGTTTAATATTAACAACTCTATGGAGAGAGAGTATGTGGGACAGGAAGAATCAATTTCTACTCGCGAAAAAGAAGACGGCGCAGTATCTTTTTTAGATGGTATTCAAAATCTTGTTATAAATTTACAAAAGACAGGGCGAGGGGAAGAACTCTCAGAAATGGAAATCAGGAAAGTTGCGGACAAACTGCTGTTTGGTGAACCATATATGCTGTCTTATGATAAGAAAGCCCTTGTTTTAGTCGCTATTCCAAACTTCACTATCATGGACCGCGACCTGCTTATGGTAGCAAATGAAGCCGTTCAGGAGATAGTTGATGAAATGTTAAGGAACTTCCCGGATGTAGAAGCAGGTTTGAGTGGGTCGATTGCAAGAGAACACGATGAACAGGTCTATTCCACGAAAGCTTTAGGCTCTTCCACAATCATCGCTTTGATTGCCATTTTAATTTTTCTCATGGTCTCCTTCAGGATGTGGGTGGCTCCAATTTTCGCCATATTAACTCTAATAATCGGCGTAATTTGGGCACTTGGAGCTTCATGGATTGCCGTGGGACAGCTCAATATGATGACGTCTATGATGTCTGTCATCCTGCTTGGTCTTGGTATCGATTTTGCCATCCATTTGATTTCCGGATTCACAGAATGGCGTGCCGCAGGGGACAGTATCGCCGTAGCACTGGAAAAAACATTCTTAAAGAGTGGAAAAGGAATTATAACAGGAGCAGTAACTACAGCCTGTGCCTTCTTAACACTTATCATCAGTCAGGCTCGGGGTATGAGAGAAATGGGAATCGTTGTAGGAATAGGTCTGATATCAATCCTTTTGGCAACGATGTTCTTTCTGCCGGTAATGTTGGTGTTTAGAGAACGCCTAATTGATAAAAAACGAAGAAAGGGCGAAGCCCTCGAAAAGTTCGTTCAGCGGGATATCTCCTTTCGTTTTTTAGGCCGTATTGGCGAATGGCTCAGCAAGCGATATATCTTTACGGTCACAGCCTCCTGCATAGTAACGCTTTTGCTCGTCCTGTCAGCATTCCAGATTACATTTGACCACAATTATATGAATATAGAACCAGAGGGTCTAACTTCGATTGCACTGATGGATACAGTCCTTGAGAAATTTGATTTACACATAGAATATGCTCTCATTTTATCTGATAACGTTGATGAATCCCGTGAGACTTCAACAAAATGTCGTGAATTGAGTTCAGTGGCGCTCACAGACGACATCTCATTATACCTCCCATCTAAAGAACAGCAGCAAAAAAGAATTCCCCATATCACCGAAGTTCGTAAAAAAATTCAGTCCGCTCGTATTAAAGATTCTTTACTGCCGAATGAATTGCCTGCTCTAAGTAAAGAGATTGAGCGCCTCGAGATGAATATAATGGAAATGCAGGATATGGCTTTTCTTGGTGGTCAGGATAAAGTGGACAATAAATGCAAAGAAATCGTCGGAGACCCCGAAAAGCCCAATTCCAGAAATATCATTCGGGAATTAAATGAAGTATTAAACGCAGATGTTTCAACGTCAGCAAAAGAATTGTCCGCATTTCAGCGAAATTTTTCCCCGTATTTCAAAGAATCTGTTATAAGTATGTGCTCTACAGAACCCATTAATCTTGACGAACTCCCTGTATCCATTTTGGACCGATACAGCAACATAAACCGGGACCAATTCCTGGCTACTGTCTATCCGGCAGGCAATCTATGGGAAAATAAAGAGTTACTCGATCGGTTTGTTGATGATATAGAAAGGGTGAGCGATAAGGCAACTGGAATGCCTCCTTTGTTTGTTGCTCTGATTAGAATATTCGCTCGTGATGGACGGAATGCTGTATTGTTGACCTTGGTTATTGTTTTTCTCTTGTTGTGGGTGGATTTTCGAAATCCAAGATATGCTTTGATGGCTATGATACCATTAGCTTGCGGCATATTCTGGATGGTGGGACTAATGCACATGTTTGACATGCAACTCAACATGTTAAACGTAATAGGGCTTCCGCTGATTATTGGTATAGGCATTGATGATGGAGTGCATATCATGCATCGTTGGAGACACGAAGGGAAAGGTAAAATTCTAACAGTATTTTCCAGCACCGGAAAAGCGATTCTTCTTACTTCGCTGACAACTATGTTTGCATTTGGCTCACTGGCTTTTTCTATTTTCCGTGGCTGGGCTTCATTTGGGACTACCCTCTTTATAGGAGTGGGCGCCTGTTTTTTGACAACTGTAATTATCTTACCCGGAATTCTCGGGATAATTGAGAGAAAAAAACAGCAGGAAGATTTTAAAGAATAAACTAATATACCAATTATAAGCGACCGCCTACCCGGGTGGGACGATGTTAGAACTTTTTTCAAGAGTACAACAGATGATATTCAAATTCCGTTATATTGCTGTCCAATCTAATCAAAGCTAAAAAGTAATCAGCTATTTGCGGTCGGATTGAATGGATGGTTGGGGACATGACATCTTACTAAAGTAAAATTTTATATTACTAATACGTCACCAGCTTCCGACATTATAAGGTTTCAATGAGTGCCTGGATTGGAAAATGATCACTAAATCCCTTTTTTGTTTTCTTGTCAAATGCCTTCGGACGTCTTTTAACCTTCGTGGTCATGATATCAGGCTTGAAGATTTCAACTGAATCAAGTTTCATTTTCAAATCCTGCATGCCGTAATATAGCCCGCGTGAGATAATAAATTGGTCAAGAGTATTCATTGTGTTTGTAGAATCGGAATAATAGTAGGTACCCTCATCCCGTAATCCAATAAATTGCCACATACAATTAAAAAGATAAGCTTGTGTACTTAAGTAACTTTTCGGCGTTGGGGTGTTTCTTCCCCTTGACTTTTTGATTTTTTCTTCCAGTTTATCCTCACCGCTTGTGGCCTTCAGTTCGTCAAGTAGGCTCCGGTTAAATGGTTCATCATTGAAGTCCCCCATTACAAGCACATTCCGATTCCATCGGGCGTTCAACTTGTCCAATGTTGCCTGGTTATCTGGCATGCTAAGATATTGGTCTCGCGGATATTTCAGAATATTATCAATGATCTGTCCGCAATAATTTGCCACTGTGATGCGGTACGGTTCAGTTCTATAAAGTCCTTTCCAGCGCGAGGGCCAGTGATTCACGAGAACTGTTAATTCGGCATCATTTTCGAGCATCTGCAGATTGACCTGGAATATGTCTCGTGTGGGGTATCGCAGGTTGACGAGGTGACCTTCTGGTTTGCCTATTAGTTTGAAGACATCTCTGGAATAAATCAATGATGTATCAATGCCTCGAATATCTGGAGTCTCGACATGTGCTATTTTGTAGTCCTGACGATTGGAGTTTTCTATGAGTATTTCAGCAACTTGCCGATTCTCTATCTCACAGATTCCAAGCAAGTCCGGTCCATTGCCGTCATGCATAAGACTGATCACACTGGCAAGGTTCGTAATCTTTGCCTCAAAAGCTTGTTGATCCCATCCTTCTTCTGGTGTATATTCAAGGTCCGCTGCAATTTCCGACAATGTAGTATCGAAAAGATTTTGCAGGTTCCAGAAAGCAATTTTGATATTAGCCATAACAAATCCTCCTTTTTATCCATCGTTCAAACCTCCCCAATTAAGGTAAGGGATTGTCTTGCGGTACCTGACCATGGTCAACACAGAGAATAAGTGTCATTTTCTTAATAAACATAAAGGATTCACATATCCCGCATTTTTGGAGCTATATCCAAACTGATTCAAATATTCGCCTCATTGAAAATAAGCCTAACTAATGTCTAACTTAATAATTTGACAGTTAACATTCAAAAAATATTATATTATATCAAAAATTATATACAAACTAAACCTTTAAATGTCAAGTAAAAAATATTTATTTTTATATTTAAATTACCAAAAAATCAATCACAATTCTAAATTTAATCTATGAGTCAATTCTAAAAATGCTAAATCCGCAAATTTCGCCAATTAACACTGATTGTTCTTTTCTAACTTAAGTAATATTAAATTCTTGAAATTAGCGTAATTAGCGGTTTCTATAGCAGACTCATTTACAACCCCTCAAAATTTCCCTTGACTTCCCTCGAAAAATATATTATATTATATATGTTATAATATTCAATAACATTGCATAATATATTAATAATATAATATAACATAATTATGAATTACAGAACATTATCCGCAAAAAAACGAAAATTTATTTACTAAATAATAAAAAAGAAATCAACAACCTGGAAGTAAATAATATAATAAATGAAGTTTTAGGTGAGCATAAAATAGATTTTATAATAAAGGATAAAGTTAATGTGTATTGAAATTTCCGCCACAGTCGGATTTGCTATGC
>JAUWXV010000075.1 GCA_030616165.1 bacterium
AGATTTTAAAGCAGCTAAAGCTAATAATGCATTATTTTTCCCTGTTAATCCCGGTCATGAAGAAGAATCGTGGGAGTTCTTCTATAAAGAAGCACTTGATGTATTTTTGTCTGGAGAATATGACGGAAGTTATGAAAATGAGCTAATCCAGAAATTCGAGGAGCTCCTTCCTGATACTCCCAATTGGAAATTGTGATTTTTTTTAAATATAATTACCTGAAAATTATGATAGGATAATTAATCCGTAAATAAATAAGAAATTATATGAAATTGTGAACAGACAGGAATGTCTGTTTTACCGACAGACAAGAATGTCTGTCCTACTTATTTTTGGGTGGATAAATCCACCCCTACAATTTGTATTGCAATTTTCGTTTAATTATTTGATGACTTTTTTTAATGTTTTTTATAAAAATATTTTTGTATTATTGTACATCATTTTAAGAGCAGTTCATTAGTTATCAATCCGAAATTGAAATCAAGATTTATTATAGCTGGTTAAGAAAATCATTTTTATAAATTTGTTTTAGAAAGAGAATTAGTAGAAAATGGATTCCCACTTTCGTGAATGTTGCAGAACTACCTTTTTTATCATTCCAAGCAAAGCCCGAGGGTAGAAGGTGAAGAACACCTTCTACAGCAAGCGTTATGAGATTTCTCTCCGCCAAAGGCGGATACACCTCTGGCGGAAAATAACACAGAGGTGTTCTGCAACAATCACTTTCGCGGGAATGACAATTAGGGGGGTATGGGAATGACAATTTTTTTATTATTTAGAAAATAATTTTCATGAAATCCTAAGAAAGAGGTAAAAAAATGAGAAGAAGAGATGTCTTGAAATATATTTTAACAGGAGCAGCGGTAGAGTGTATAAATCCGTTTTTCAATTCTAAAGTTCTCGGAGAAGGATTAAAACAAGAGGATACACAATCTTATTCTAAAGGTCTTCCTCAGTTGAAGATTACCGATGTTAAAACTATTCTCACTGCACCTAACAGAATTAGATTAGTAGTTGTAAAGGTTATGACAAGTGAGCCCGGATTATACGGTCTTGGCTGTGCTACATTTACTCAGAGACCGCTGGCGGTTGCAACGGCGATTGAGAAGTATTTGAAGCCTTTTGTTATTGGAAAGGATGCGGATCAGATTGAAGATATATGGCAGACTTCTTTTGTTAGTTCATACTGGAGAAATGGGCCTGTTCTTAATAATGCGATGAGCGGGATTGATATGGCATTGTGGGATATTAAAGGGAAACGTGCCAATATGCCTGTATATCAGCTTCTTGGGGGGAAATGCAGGTTTGCCGCTGATACATACGCCCATGCTTCAGGAAGAGATTTTCAGGAAGTTGAAGATAATGTCAGAAGATATATGGAAGATGGTTATCGGCATGTGCGTGCTCAGGTTTCGGTGTCTGGATATTCCACTTATGGTGCCGGTTCCAGGAAAGCCATCAGGCAAAAGGAACAAGGAGAAATAAAAAGAATTTTTGACCCTTCTCCTTATGTGAGGATTGTTCCAAAACTTTTTGAACACTTAAGGAATAAACTGGGTGATGAAGTGGAATTGCTTCATGATATTCATGAAAGAATTCCTCCGATAATGGCTATTAATCTTGCTAAGAGACTTGAACAGTACAGGCTATTTTTTCTGGAAGACCCATTTGCCCCTGAAGATATTGGATATTTTAAGATTCTTCGTCAGCAGACAAGTATTCCTATAGCAATGGGTGAATTATTCAATAATCCTAATGAATGGATTGATTTAATAAGCAATCGTTTGATTGATTTTATTCGTGTTCACTTATCACAAGTTGGTGGGATAAGTATGGGGCGGAAGATAGCTGCTTTATCTGAATTTTTTGGAATAAGAACAGCATGGCATGGTCCGGGTGATGTATCGCCTGTGGGGCATGCAGCAAATCTTGCACTTGACCTTGCCTGTTATAATTTTGGCATTCAGGAAAGAGTTATCTTTCAAGAGGAAACACAGGATGTGTTTTCCGGGTGTCCTGTGATAAAAAATGGGTATATGTATGCTAATGAAAAGCCCGGTCTCGGTATCGATGTTAATGAAAAACTCGCAGCTAAGTATCCGTTTCCTCCCGATGAATTAGAAGGCAGCTGGAGACCTATCAGAAAAAGTGACGGAACCGTTATCAGACCATAATCCTATTGTATAAAAAATCATCAAAAAAATTTTTATTTATTTTTTGTTTTACTTGAAATTTTATTTTATATTTCATATGATATTTAGAAATTATTGACTTTGATAAGGCTTTGTTATTTATACAAAAAATGTCTTTAGTAGTTTATTATTTTAACAAAATAACAAAAATTAAATAAAAGGAGGGATAGTCTTATGGCAAGAAAAAGAGGTATAAATAGGAGAGAGTTTCTCCGTCGCAGTACGTATGGAGGAGCAATAGCCAGTATGGGGTTATCATCTAAAACCCTTTCATTTTCTAATATTAAAAAGGCGATGGCTCCAAACGACAAAATAACGGTGGGTATGATAGGCATTGGTTCCAGAGCGCATCAACTAATAGAAGCTATCAAACAAGTGGAGGGAACTGAAATTGTTGCAGTATGCGATGCATATAAAGGAAGACTTGAACGGGCAGTCGAGAGAACTAATGGAAGAGCCGCTGTTTATAGTGATTATAAGGAGATTCTTGCAAAACCTGATATAGATGTTGTTGTTATAGCTACTCCTGACCACTGGCATAAGGTTATGATTATTGATGCTCTTGAATCTGGAAAAAATGTTTACGTTGAAAAACCTATGACATATACCGTTGAAGAGGGCGTGGAGATAATCAAGGCAGTCAAAGGAACTGGAAGAATACTTCAAGTAGGCAGTCAGGGCATGAGTTCTAAAATACAGGGTAAAGCAAGGGAGATGATTCAGTCAGGTAAATTGGGCGATGTTACGATGATACGTGCTTCTTATAATCGAAATACGGCAAGTGGTGCCTGGATTTATCCGATACCTCCGGATGCTTCGGCAAAAACTGTAAATTGGAATATGTTTCTTGGACCAGCACCCAAACGTCCGTTTAGTTTGAATAGATTTTTCAGGTGGAGGAGTTACTGGGAGTATTCAGGTGGAATTGCAACAGACCTTTTTGTTCATCTCTGCACCACTATCCATTTTGTTATGGGTGCAAAGATGCCTTCTATGGTAGTGGGTGCTGGACAGCTTTATAGGTGGAAAGAAAGCAGGAATGTTCCTGATAGCATTAATGGTATTCTGGAGTATCCTGAAGGATTTGTTGTGAGTTTGAGTTCAACTTTTAATAATCAAATGGCGGGTGGTGCAGGATTTCAGATTCTTGGAACGGAAGGAAGCATTCAAATTGGCGGAAACAGCCTTGTTTTTAATGCTGAGCATCCTGTTGAAAATAATGATTGGATTGTTTCGGGCTGGCCGAGAAAATTGGAAGAGGACTATTATAAAGACCCAAAAGTGAGAGAATTAGAAATCCCATCGAGTAGGAAGTCAAATGTATATCCAGTTACGGAAGCACATAGTGAGGAAGGACCAGATGCGACGGTTCTGCATTTTCAGAATTTCTTTGATTGTGTCAGGAAAAGAAGACAACCTATGGAAAATGCAGCAGCAGGACATCATGCCGCTTCTTGTGCTCATTTAGTGAATATTTCCGCTCGTGAAAGACGGTTTGTTTACTGGGATTTTAATAGGGATAGTATAAAGTCCTGATATAATATAGTTGACTAATTATATGAACTTTGAAACAAAACTTTGATAAATGAGTAAATTTCTGATTGTAAAAAGAGAAAGATAGTTTAAAATTTATTAAGGTTTTGTTATAAAATTGTAGAATGACTTTTTATGAAAGTCAATTCAAAAGCATACATAATTCATCTCGGGAATGTAGAAAGGGATGTTTTATTATTTTTGAGCAAAGAACTTTATGAAATATTCGGGATTGAGTTTAAAATTTCAAGTTCATTAAATATTCCAAAGTCTTCTTACAATTCAGAAAGGGAGCAGTATTATTCATCACCACTGCTAAGTTATTTAAAAAGGACTGCAGGAAGAGGGTCCGGTTTAATTTTAGGTGTAATAGATAAAGACCTCTATGTTCCGCAATTAAACTTTGTTTTTGGAGAGGCAGAACTGAATGGCGAGGCAGCAATTATTTCTTTAACAAGGTTGAGTCAAGAATTTTACGGTCTTCTTGGAAATGAGAATATATTTTATCAGAGAGCCATTAAGGAAGCAGTTCATGAAATTGGTCATGTTTTTGGACTCCATCACTGCAGCAATCCAAAGTGTGTTATGTTTTTTTCGAATAGTCTTTCCGATACCGACATAAAGAGGAAACGTTTTTGTAAAAACTGTTCAAAAAAATTATTAATAAAATGAGTGGGAAAGTATTTATCGGGACAAGTGGATGGAATTATCTTCACTGGTGGGATGGAGTTTTTTATCCAAATGAAGTAAAGCAGAATAAGTGGCTTGAATATTACGCTAATTATTTCGATACTGTTGAAATTAACAGTACATTTTACAGAATTCCTAAAGAGAAGACAGTTGAAAACTG
Source organism: bacterium (assembly GCA_030616165.1). Lineage (GTDB taxonomy): Bacteria > SM23-31 > SM23-31 > JAUVVT01 > JAUVVT01 > JAUWXV01. Next base: position 4,574 of record JAUWXV010000075.1, read on the forward strand.
GAGAAAAAGGGTCCCGGATGAGTTTACATTTATTGTAAAAGCGAACAGGATAATTACACATCTGAAAAGACTTAAGAGTATTGAAGAAATTTTAAGAAACTTCCTTGATATATGCAGTGGATTTCAGGAAAAACTGGGTCCGATTCTTTTTCAGACACCCCCTTCACTAAAGATTAGCAAGGATGACTTAATGGATTTACTTGATAATATAAATCTCCATCCTCTTTCTAAAAATTTAGGGATAGTGTTCGAATTCAGAAATAAAACCTGGTTCTGCGAGGAGATATTTGACATACTTAAAAAGGCGAATTGTTCTCTATGCTTTTCGGATATGCCTGAATTTGAAATTGGTGAACCTGTTACAGCAAACTTTGTTTATATTAGAAGACACGGCGCACATGAAAGATACTCATCTTCATATTCAAATAAGCAGTTAAAAGCCGAGGCAGAGAAAATCAAAAAGTGGGTGAAGGAAGATAAGGATGTTTACGTTTATTTTAATAACGATGCGTATGGATATGCTGTAAAAAATGCGCTCAAACTGATTGAGTTTGTTAAGTAGTTTCCTTATATTCTTTGAAATGAAAGTAATCTCCACCTGAGTGGAACCGCATTTAGCAGAAAAGAAACTTCATACATATTTGTAATTTATGCCGATGATTCGAGATGAATACGAAATTGAGAAATTTTTAATTCTTTATGAAATAAGGAATTAAAAATAAGTCAAAATTTTTTTGTGCAACTTTTTTTTCAAAAAAAGTTGCAAATCTAAAAAAATTAATCGATAAAGCAATGTCTGAAAGAATTAATATTTTAACTTTATTATTAGCATTCCTTGTGTTAATGGTTGTGGTTCAAAAATCATATGGAGAAGAAAAAAGAATACGGGCAAGGGAACTTGGAATAGAAGTAGGTGTTTTAAATACTGGAAATTATAATGCAATCACAGATGTTGAGGGAGTTCTTGTCGGACATAAAACCTTGATAAAGGGAGAGAATATTCGGACAGGTGTAACGATAATAATGCCGCATAATGGAAATGTTTTCAAAGAGAAGGTTCCGGCAGCGGTTTTTGTTGGGAATGCTTTCGGTAAGGCTGTGGGATTCACGCAGATTGAAGAGTTAGGCAATATTGAAACCCCTATTGCTCTTACTAATACTTTAAATACATTTATAGTCGCAGATGCTTTGATAGAATATACAATAAATCTTAAGGGGAATGAGAATGTCCGTTCAGTAAATCCTGTCGTCGGTGAAACGAATGATGGAGGGCTTAACGATATAAGAAGCAGACCTGTAGGTAAAGAGGATGTTTTCGACGCTATTAAAAATGCTCATTCAGGTAAAGTGGTAGAAGGTTCGATCGGGGCTGGAACTGGTACTCGATGTCTTGGATTTAAGGGTGGGATAGGCACTTCATCAAGGGTTCTGGATAAAAAAGATGACGGTTTTACGGTGGGTGTTCTTGTGCAGACAAACTTTGGCGGGAATCTTACAATTAACGGTGCCCCTGTTGGTAGAGAGTTGAGAAAGTATTACAATATTGAAAGAAAAAGGGGGGATGCTGAAGGGTCGTGTATGATAGTAGTTGCGACTGATGCGCCATTGAGTCCGAGGAACCTTAAAAGACTCGCTAAAAGAGCATTCCTTGCATTCGGAAAGGTTGGCTCATATTCAGGAAATGGAAGTGGAGATTATATTATTGCATTTTCAACTTATAAAGATAACAGGATTATTGGTACTGACAGATTAAGAAAGATTGATGTCCTTCCCAATAGAATGATGAACTCCCTTTTTATGGCTGTGGTAGAAGCGACAGAAGAAGCAATTTACAATTCCTTATTTATGGCTACTACCGTGAAAGGAATAAACAACCGTATATCAGAAGCCATCCCTATCGAGAAGACTCTCGAAATACTTAAGAAATATAATTCGCTTAATTGGAGTGAGAGATTTAAGTGATAATTTTATTCATTTGTATATAATATGAGTATTCTCTCTCCTGTCGTTCATATTTAAAAAACATTTTTTATGTAGGGGCTTGATTTATCAAGCCCGCTGTTATTTTGGTCAGACAGGAATGTCTGACCAACTGTTATTATTTAATTTTCATAAGAAGCAGGGCAGTAAAAGCAATTAGGTTCATTACAGTCAAATATACACAACTGACAAAAATTCCTGTAATAGGAATGATAAACGAGGATATTAAAAGGGCACCGATACAGGAGCCTAACAGGTCAGCAGAATATATCACTCCCAGGTCTTTTTTTGAATCACCTTCCATATACAGGGCGTTAGCAAACTGAAAATGACATCCGCCAAGAAATCCAGAAATGATAATTAAAATTGATAAATAAATTTCAGTTATCTGAAATATGATGATGCTTTCAATTTTTGAAAGGGCAAAAAATGAGATTACCATTATTATCGGCAGGAGTGAAACAAGTAATTGAATTTTCTTAAGCCATTCAAAGGTATTTGCTTTTTTATCGATTTTTTTTAATGAGAACCAACCGCCTAATGCAAGCCCACCCATAAAACCTGCTATTATGACTGAAACTTTGCTGTAAATATATCCATAAAGTATTTGAAATCCCAAAATTATCATAACTTCAAAACATATCATCGAAAATCCTGCAATATATACCGCAAAAACAACGTTTTTCTTTTTCTTTAACAATAAAAAAGGAAGAATAAGGAACATTAAAATTATAAATATAAATATTTCTTTAAATTTCAGATTATAGATAAAATTAAACGCATTTCGGAATTTGTCCGAGAAATATGTGCTCCATAAAACTATATTATAATAATAACCAACTGGTTTAAAATCTCTGTTGATTTCACTTGTTGGGGCTGAAGATATAGTAGATACTGCATAATCTATCCTCTCTTTTGACATCCTGAAAGGAAGATAAAATTCGCTTGTATAGAGCGCATCTATCCCTCTTTCTTTAAGCCTTTTAATGAGTATATCCGGGTCACTGGTAATTATTCCCTTTTGGCTGCATGCTATGAAATTTAAAGTACTGCCGGGAATTATGACAATATCATCAAAAACCTTTTTCAGCGTGCTGTCGATACTTTTAAAGAATTGGGCGAGTGTGGTATTTATATAGTTTTCGGATGAAGTAAGTCTGAAAGAGAAAATCCCACCTTTGTTCAGTATATTTGATATTTCTTTGAAGAATTCAATAGTATAAAATCTGTTAATGAGAGCATTTGATGGGTCTGGAAGGTTAGAGATGACAACATCATACTTTTTTTTACTTCTTTTAACGAAAAATCTTCCATCAACATTATAAATATTTACATTTTTTTGCGATGGTGAAGGGAGGTCAACTTCAGACAGGTATTTTTTCCCCAGTTCAATGACCGCTGGGTCAAGTTCAACATAGTCAATCTCTTTGATACTTTTATGTTTCGCTGCCTGCTTTATCCCTCCGCTAATGCCTCCTCCTATTAATAAAATACTTTCAGGATTAGGGTGTTCTAAAAGCGCAAAATGAACCGACTCTTCAGCAGTCATTATATCAGATGAAGAAAAAAGTATTATTCCATTCTCATAAAGACTTCTCTGAAAAGATTCTTCCAATACAACTATGTTGCCGTAAACTGTATTTTTTGATTCTAAAATTTTATATCCCTTCCATAAAAAATTCTGCGATACTTCCTCTAAGATACTTAAATTGGAAAAAAGGTAAAAAAAGTAAATGAATGAAAAAATGACTATGCTGGATATTGAGAATAGGATTCGTTTTTCGAGTAGGATTATAAATATAACTGCAAGCAGGCAGAGAAAACTAATTATAAAACAGATTTGAAAATTCAGAAAATATTTTATAAAAAAGAAGTTTAACAGGAGCCCTCCCAGCAGTGCACCGATTCCTTCGAAGATGTAAACCCGCCCAACCGACCTTTTTGCTTCATTTCGGGTAATATAATGGCAGAGTCTGCTGACTGCAGGAAATAGTGAACCGGAAAAAAAGCAGAATGGAAAGAGAATCAGAAAAGATAGACCTACTATGGGAAATATCCCGATAAGTTCTCCTGTTTCTACATTGAGAATGTTTCTGATTAGTCTGATTAATAAAAGTGTTAAAGGAAGAATAATGGATAAAAGTGTAAAAAGAAAAGAAACGGTTAATTTTATCTTTTTTTCTGATGTGAATACTTTGCTGAATACGAAGCTTCCAGCAGCAGTTCCTAACAGCCAACTGCAGAATGTGATTCCGATTGAAAGTTCGTTACCACCAAAGATTATCATTAACTCCCGTATAAATATAATCTGTGCTGATATTAAAATTACTCCATATTGTATAAATATTATATCGATTATCTTTTTCATATAGAAAATTGCATTATATTGATTTTTTTATAATAATAAATTTAAAAAATTTAAAAATCAAGGGAAATGAAACTTTTTCAATAATAATTTGTATTTAAATGTAATGAAATCAAATTGACTTGACAAACATAATATGAAATAGTATATTTAAAATTAAAGAATAGAAATGTGATTAAAATTAAGTATTTAATGTATTCTCGATGAACCGAAGGGAATTTATTAAAAAAAATATATATGCAGGTTATTTATTATACTCGGGCATAAGACTTTCGGATAATAATGTTTCTTCTCCTGTGAAAAATTCAAAAATAGTTATATCTAATGATGATTCAGTGAGAATAAAAGACTTCAGGTATAACGCGAATATACTATCTTCAATGCTCGATAAATCAATGAACAATCTATTTGGGACAAAAAGTGCGGTTGATGCCTGGAAAATGGTTGTTAATGCTTCTGATATTGTAGGTTTGAAGGTAAATTGTCTTTCCGGGAAAAGGATGTCCACTTCTGTTGAACTTGTAAATGCCATTATTTCAAAACTTCTGAAAGCAGGAGTAAAAAAGAGGAATATTATAATCTGGGATAGAATGAATATTGATTTAGAGAGGGCTGGATTTAAGATAAATACCAAAGGAAGCGATGTAAAATGTATTGGGAATGATACTGCTGGTTTTAAAAATGAATTAGCAATTTATGGTGAGATAGGAAGTCTTTTATCGAGGACGCTGACAGATTATTGCAGTGTTGTTATTAATCTTCCTGTTTTGAAAGACCATGGTATAGTGGGTATAACTTTGAGTCTCAAGAATTTTTTTGGCGCTATACACAATCCTAATAAGTACCACAAAAAAATTGGTGACCCATACATTGCAGATTTATGGCTGATTCCAGATATAAGAAATAAGACAAAATTAATTATTTGTGATGCTCTGACTGCCCAGTATGAAGGCGGACCGCCGTATAAACCACAGTGGGTATGGGATTTTAATGGTATAATTGTTGGACAGGACCCTGTAGCACTTGACTATGTGGGATGGAAGATTATAGAAAAAAAGAGAAAAGAAAAGGGGATAAAATCTCTCAAAGAAGTCGGAAGAGAGCCAAATTATATTAATACGGCGGCAGACATTAATCACGGGATTGGCAATAACAATCCTGACAGGATAGAAGTTATTAATATTTAGTGACTATACAATACTATGAGATATTTAAGATAATTTACAAAGAACATTAAAAAAATCTTTTTTTATCTGTAATTAAGAATTTAACCATTTCTAATTCATCCCGAGCATTCGGGATGAATTAGAAATAATTTTAAGTTTTCTTTGTTACTTTCTTTTTTAAAAGAAAGTAGAAGAATCTAATAAAAATTCAAAAACAAAAAGGGAAAATAATCAAATCAATATTATGAAAACAAAGATAACAAGGCGGGAAGCACTGAAAAGGTCAGCACTTTTGTGTTCTTCATTGGTTTTAGGAAATTTTAATGGATTTCCAAATTTTCAATCAGGAGACTACGACGATTTTAAGGTAGAAGCAAAGTATTATGAGAAACTTCCGAACAAAAGAATAAGGTGCAAACTCTGTCCAAAGGAATGTGAGATAGATGATATGGAGAGGGGTTTCTGCGGAGTAAAGGAGAACATAGATGGAAAGTATTACACATTTGTGCATTCAAAGCCCTGTACGGTTCATGTAGACCCAATTGAAAAGAAGCCGTTTTCTCATTTTCTTCCCGGTACTACTGCATTATCAATAGCGACAGTCGGCTGTAATATGGATTGTAAGTACTGTCAGAACTGGCAGATTTCTCAACTAAGACCTGAGCAGTGTCAATATTATTTTATACCGCCTGATGAAATGGTTGATATTTCTTTAAAGAATAAATCTCCTTCTATTGCTCATACATATACTGAACCTGTGATATTTTATGAATATATGTATGACATTGGTGTTGAGGCGAAGAAAAAGGGTATAAAAAATGTAATGATATCTAACGGTTATATAAATCCGGAGCCTATGAGGGAATTGTGTAAATATCTTGATGCGGTGAAGATAGACCTCAAAGCATTTACTGAAGAATTTTACGAAGATATCTGTGTCGGTGAGTTAAAATCAGTGCTCGATACATTCGAATTGCTAAAAAAAGAGGGGATTTGGTTTGAGATTGTTTACCTTGTTGTACCAACCTTAAATGACAGCAAAGATGAAATATCTCAAATGAGCAGATGGATAATGGATAAGTTAGGTCCTGATGTTCCAGTTCATTTCAGTCGATTTCATCCCCAGTATAAATTAAAGAATTTGCCGCCTACTCCTTTAAAAACCCTTGAATTGTTAAGAGATACTGCTATGAATGAAGGATTGAATTATGTTTATATCGGGAATGTGCCAGGACATGAAGCGGAAAATACTTTCTGTCCAAAATGTAAAAATATAGTTGTGGAAAGAAGAGGATATTTAATTACATCACTTAAAATAAAAAATGGAAAATGCGAGTATTGTGGAAATAAAATTCCAGGAGTATGGTCATGAAGATTATTGTTAGTATTTCCAATATATTATTTTTATCGTTATTTACAGTATCAATAAGTTGTGCTCAAAATATTCGTCCACCTGTTGTTGCAGGAAGTTTTTATCCGGGGAACGCAGATGAATTAAGAGCATATATAAATGACGCATTTAAAAAAGCCCCTGATGTTGAAATTGACGGGAGAATAGTTGGAGTTATTTCTCCGCATGCCGGGTATATATATTCGGGTCAGGTCGCTGCAGATATGTATAAGTTTCTTTTAGGCAAAAAATTTGATGTGGTTTGTATAGTTGCACCTTCCCATCAGGAGGCTTTTAGAGGTGTCTCTATTTATTCAGGAGATGGTTATCAGACTCCATTAGGAGTTCTCAAGGTTGATAAAGAACTTGCAAAAAAACTTACTAAAGCGTCCTCTGTTATAAGAACTTCAATTGAGGGACATAGAAACGAGCATTCTCTTGAGGTTCAGCTCCCTTTTCTTCAAGCCGCTGTCGGAAATTTTAAACTTCTTCCCCTGGTTATGGGTGACCAAAATTTTAATACTTGTACATCTTTAGGAAAAGCATTAGGAGAAGTGTTAAAAAATGAGAATGCATTGATTGTAGCCAGTTCTGACCTTTCCCACTTCCATAATTACGATGACGCTGTTGAACTTGATAACAATCTCATCAGTGCGGTTAAATACTACGATTATCTTCTGTTATCAAGGTCTCTGGGTGTTGGAAAGTGCGAAGCCTGCGGAGGGGGTCCGATTATCGCGGTGATGATTGCCTCTCAAACTCTCGGTGCTAATAAGGCTCGGATAATTAAATATGCAAATTCTGGGGACGTGACCAGAGATAAATCAAGTGTTGTGGGATATATGAGTGGTGTTCTTATTAAGTCGGATAATGTGGGTGATATGCTGAACAGAGAAGATAGAGAGAAACTTATCGAGATAGCAAAGACTTCAGTCTTCAATAAAATTAGTGGTAAAAAAATACCGGAATTTAAAGTTGAATCAGAATATTTGAAACAGAACTGCGGTGCATTTGTGACGCTGAATGAAAATGGGAATTTGAGGGGGTGTATTGGATATATAGTTGCTGAAAAACCTCTTTATAAGACAATAGAGGAAGTTGCTGTTTCTGCAGCACTTAATGACCCAAGATTCCCTCCAGTTTCAAAGAATGAATTAAATAAGTTGGAATTCGAGATTTCTGTGTTAACCCCTTTTAGATTGATTAATGATATAAACGAAATTGAGGTTGGAAAGCATGGATTATTTATTGTAAAAGGAAGAAATCAAGGGGTCCTTCTTCCTCAAGTCGCTGTTTCAAATAAATGGGACAGGAATACATTTCTTGAACAGGTATGTATTAAAGCCGCTTTGCCTCCTAATTCTTGGAAAGAAAAGGATGCAGACATTTACATATTCTCAGCAGAAGTATTTGGGGAACATTAGGCTTTAAAATTGTTTATTAAAACTGATTAAAAAAGATATTGAGATAAATATTTGCCTTTTTCCCAAACATATGTATTATCTCATTAAAAAATTTTTCGATTTTACCTCCAATCCCAAAATCCTGTTGTAAAAAAATTAAAATATAAAAAAATAAATTGTTGATTTTTAAAAATGTACATTTTATATTAAAATAGAATTATAAAGGTAAATTATGAATCGAAAAAATCTTTGAAATTGAAAAAATGTTGTAAATATTGTCATATAAATGAGACAATTATAAAATGCGAATAAGAAAAACATTAGGGCAGGTTGCACTTGCTTCAGTAATTGGATTAGCTAGTTGTTCTGATATAGAAATTTCTAAACCAGAAGATTTTGAAAAACAAGTAATTGAGGAAGTTGGAAATATATCAAGAAGTGTTGAATCAAGCAATGCATTATCTAAAAGTATCTGTAAAGGGGATAGAGAGATCTTTCAATATATCTGTAGAATATCTTAATCCAGTAGCATATAATGAGGAAAATATACCAGTCTTTTTAATTAATTGTCCATTTAATTATCAATTTTCAATCAATAATATCAGTGCTGAACATAATAATGTTAGTGCAAGACCATTTAGAAACCTCGAGATAACAATCATTCAAAAATATGGAGCAGCAGGAACCTGTAATAGATATTGGTATCCTTATCCATTGGTTGTTGACTTCACTAAAGGAGAATCTTTACCTGGCAATTCTGTACAAGTATGGGAAAATATTTACCTCATTTCTGGAGACACTCTACTTGGTTCATATACAATTCCACTTGAGGCTTGTTCTGCATTAGGTCAAACACACGTCATTATAAAACAGAGGGGTGGGGGACTTTCTTCAGTTGAAAGAGTTATTTACGATAAGAATGATACTGGTGTGTTCTATCTTAAGGCTCCAGGTCGACGTAGAAGATAAATTTTTTTGTAGTTGATTTCTTCATTTTTTCCACTCATAAATAAAAAAAGGATAAAAAATGCTTAAATCCCTTTTTAAAAAGAAAGAAATTCAAGATGAAGATGGGGAGGTAATTGTAAAGGTTTCTGAGAATGAACTTAAAGCATCGATTTATGTGAAGGGACCAACCGGAGTTGGTTATGAGCCGACTATGTATGATGCTTATAATGTTATTAAGAAAAAAGGGATTACATTTGGTCTTGACGATAATTTGCTTTTAAAGATATTTGAGAATAAAGCGTTTAACAGAGAATTTTTTATAGCAAAGGGTAAAAAGTTTATTCCAACGAAACAGGGGAAAATAAAATACTATTTTAAGA
>JAUWXV010000222.1 GCA_030616165.1 bacterium
GATAATTATCAGCTATTATCGGAGTATATGAATTCCATCTGCGTAATACCTGAAAGTAAATTTCTTTATTTCCAATATCTATTTTTTCATTTAAAAAATTAAGAAAATCTTTTTTTCTTTCTACTACTTTTTTTTCAATACCATTTTCAAAAGTATCATTTAGAACTTTACCAATTGCATCTAATTCATGAAGTTCTTTTTTCCTTTTAAATATTTCTTCTGACTCAAGTTTTATTTTTGCTTCTTTTAGTCTACCTTTAGTAATTGATATAAAATAGTTATCTTTCTTTTTTTTGGATAATTGTAGTGCTTTATTATAGCAATCAATTGCTTTTTGATATTCATTTAATTTCCAGTAAACATTTCCCAATCCATGCCATGGAGATGCATCTTTATCATCAAGTTTTTTTGATTTATTATAATAATAAATTGCAGTTTGATATTCTTTTAATTCATAATAAACATTTCCTAATCCATTCCATGGAGATGCATATTTATCATCAATTTTAATTGCTTTATTATAATATTCAATTGCCTTTTGATATTCCTTTGATTTAGCATAAACATTTCCTAAGCCATTCCATGGATATGCATATTTATCATCAAGTTTTGTTGCTTTATTATAACAATCAATTACCTTTTGATATTCTTTTAATTCATAATAAACTATTCCCAATCCATTCCACGGATATGCAAATTTGTCATTTATTTTAATTGATTCTTTAAAAAAACGAATTGATTCTTCGTATTTTTTTTCAAGCAAGTTTATAAAACCATTAAAAAAATTTATATATTCTTTTAAATTATATTTTTCAGCTTCTTTTTTTAGTCTTTTAAAAAAAATTATTCTTTCATCTTTTTTGTGTATTATTTTATAACTTTCTAAATATTCTTTTTTAATTTTATCTAATGCTCTAATTTTGATCATTGATTAATTTCCTTATTTAAGATAAATAATTTTTTCAAAAATGTTTTTCTTTTATTGTTTATTAAAACTTAAATGTTTACGATAAAATAGATAATTGTAAAATAAAAGAGTATAATTACAGCATTAAATTTTTATTTCATTATGAGATTGAGAAGAATAAAAATCGTAAGATAAGTCTGTTTGACTATACAAGAATAGCAATAATATTATGTTTATATTATTAAATATAATAAAAATAAAAAAAATGTCAATATAAAAAATAATTAGATAGGTAATTTATTATTACAAATCATTTACAAGGGATAATAATTATTGCAAATTAACAAAAAAAGATACTGTAGAGACACACTCTAAAATTCGGAGACACAATACTTATTTCTTGACAATATTGTTAGAAAATTATACATTTTCGTATGGGACGATTGGCAAGAGTATTGGACGCATGCTTTCACCAGAAAAACGGGGAAGAAAAATAGAAAATAAAAACAAATAAGTGTTGTGTCCCCAAATTACAATTAGGAGAAAAATGGGAAAACGTAATTTTTTATTAATAATTATTGCACTGTTTATTTTGTTTTCAATCGATTCATTTCCACAACAGAATAAAATCGAAATATTTGGAGGATTTGACGGCGCAAATCCACAAACTCAAGATGCGATTATAAAGGAAGCTCCAAATCGCTTCAGAATAAAACCTTTTAATGAGGAAGGGAGCAACGATGCTTATTATTTTCGTTTCAATACAAAAGTAATCAACCATAGTTCCAAATATGAAAGTCTTGAATTAATCATTGAATGGCCGGCATTACGTTTACATCCAGATTATGAATATGATACTTACTATTATGGAGATATAGGAAATTGGCAGTGGACTTATGCTTATATGGAGGGTATTACCGCTAAATTAAATATTACGATTCCACCTGGAATCACATATGTAGGTTTCTATCCAAGATATAGTTATGAACATTTTGAAGATTTTGTGAAGAAACTAACACCAAGTAAGACATTGAAAAAGTGGTTAGAGGGAAAATCTTTCTATGGACGAAACATTTGGTGTATAAAGATAACTGATCCAAACATCCCGGATAATAAAAAACATTCCATTTTAATAACTTCCCGGAATCACCCTTATGAAACAAGTGGTTCTTATATTACTGAAGAAATTATAAAATATCTTCAGAGTGATGTCCCAAAAGCAATAAAACTGAAAAAAGAAAATGTTATATATTTAATGCCAATGATCAATCCTGATGGAGTGGCACTTGGAATGAATCAGCGAACCAGACCAAATGGTGTTAACATTAGTTTTGGCGTGGGAGAAGATGATCCTGCCGTTACAACGCTTTTAGAACTTGTTGATAAAGTTCGCCCTGATTTTTGGGCTGATGTTCACTCCTGGCCTCATAAAGGAGATGACGGAATGTGGTGCACCCATAAATGGGTTGCAGATGGTTTGCTTTCTCAACTCCCGCATAAAACATTCAATGATTATATATGGAATGTCACTTTTGTAAGAGAACGAAATACACCAGAAAATCATCTATGGCAGTGGCTGATAAGAACGTATAACTCAGGTGGTGTTTCTTTAAGTTTTTCCTGGTATCAAAGAAATGAAGAAGATATTAGAAAAATTGGAGCACATTTAATCAATGCTATAGGGATAGTTGTAAGTGAACGATAATAATTTTAAATATAATGTTTAATAGTAATTCATAATGTGGATTTTTTTCTCTTGTATACCGTCTTTCCACCTATTATCGTCATATCAATGGGAATATCTATTATAGTCTCTGGTGATACAGTTAGAATATCTTTTCCAAGAACTACCATGTCAGCGTATTTTCCTACTTCTATGGAGCCCAAAAAATTCTCATCAAAGGAGTGATAGGCAGCATTAATCTTTAATAAATTGTAAAAATGCGGAATATTCAGAAAAATAATTATATTTTTGTTGATTTTTGAATGTTAAATTTTTAAGTTTTTTAATGAGTTAACATAATTTTATTATGAAGGTCAACTGTATAATTATTGAGTTAATTATTAGATAAGCAGCCGTTAGGCGGCTTTAACATTAATGGTATGTGAAAATACTATCTTATATTTCAACGATTATTTTCATTCTTACTTATTTTCCATTACATTTTAGAAAAGATTAAAACCAATAAACAATGTGTACATCGTTTCAACAAAACATGTCAGGAGGCATTAACATGAGACAAAAATTAGCCATTCCTGCGATTCTTTTTTTCGGAATATTCATTTCCTGCAGTATATTTATAAGAGAAAAGCATGTTGTTGATAAAACCGTAAAAGTTGATAATGTAAAATACGCCGGAGTTCGCTCGTCCTCTTACGGTATTAGACCATTTCTTAATCCAAATGGCTGGCAACATGCCATAACGTCAATGCAAAACCGTTTCGAGGGTTCTACTGCATGTGCCATTTGGATTGTTTGCGTCATGAGTGGTGACCGCAAATGCCGACTGGAATTCCCTTCGGATGGACAGCAAGACTCTAATATTGTATTTATTGATTATGATAAACATGAGCCTTACCTGCAATATTTTGATTCTCTGGGTATAAAAGTTTTTCTTCAGGTCGAGCCGGCAAATGCAAATGTGAACCGATTAATCGACCTGGTTCTAAACCGTTATAAACACCATCGCTGTGTTATTGGTTTTGGAATTGATGTAGAATGGTACTGCGAGGCAGACAGCCCGGGCTGGGGAGTTAAGGTTAGCAATGCTTTAGCAAAAGGTTGGGAACAACGGGTGAAGTCGCATAATCCTGAGTATCAATTATTTCTAAAACATTGGGACCGGAACTGGATGCCTCCTACTTATCGGGGGGAACTCATTTTTGTTGATGACAGCCAGATGTTGAAAAATTTTAACGGTATGATGGATGAATTCGTCAACTACTGGGCAGATTATTTTAAACCAAACATGGTATTTTTTCAAATCGGATACCGCAAAGATAGACAGTGGTGGCAACAGCTTGACAATCCACCGAGCGATATCGGGACTGCAATTGCACAAAGAATTTCCCAGAATTGCGGTATTTTTTGGGTTGATTTTACTCTAAAGGAAGTTATACCTATAAATAAGTAAGAGGTGTAATAAAACGATTACAGGCAAAGAGAAATATAGAATTTTTAAAATGATAGGGGATTAACAATGCGTTTCGGAATTTACAAAAGTTTAACTTTTCCAATATTTATTGTTTTTCTCTTCACTGTGTTATTTGTAGAATGTCAAGAGAAAAATCACCATCAGAATGAAAAGGATAGAATCATTGGTGTTAAGATTTATAAAATTGACGGCGATGTGAAAATGCTGTTTGAAGAATGGGAAGAACTTGGAATCAATACGGTTTTTGCAAGTCCATCTCTAATAAATGATGAATTCAGGGAATCGGCTAAAAAGCACAATATCGAAACCTTTATAATCCTGCCTATATTTTATAATCCAGATACGCTGAAAGTACGCCCTGATTTGTATGCAATTACAGACAGAGGAGAAAAAGCAGTAGAAGGATGGGTGGAATTTGTGTGTCCCTCCCGTGAGGATTATCGAAAAGAGAAAATTGGGTATATAAAAATACTTATGGACGACCTCAATCCGGATGGATTAAGCATAGACTTTATCCGCCATTTTGTATTCTGGGAAAGAGTATATCCGGATAGAGAACCGGATTCTATTCCGAATACCTGTTTCGATTCTCACTGCATAGAAAAATTCCAAAAGGACAAAAATATTTTGATTCCGGATAACTTGAAGAATGCACCTGAAATTGCAGAATGGATTAAGAATGAACATTTAGATGAATGGACAGAATGGAAGTGTGAACTTATTACAAGCATGGTCAGAGATATAGTACAAGAGGCGAAACAGATAAATCCAAAGATTAAAATTAACGTGCATGCAGTACCATGGCGTCAACAAGATTTCGGTGATGGCATTAAGGTCATTGCGGGGCAGGATTTTTCAAAGATTTCCGCTTTTATCGATATTATTTCGCACATGACTTATGCGCCAATGGTGAAGAGAGAGCCGGAGTGGATAAGTTCCGTAGTTCAGGATATCGCTGCTCAAGCGGATTGTAGAATTATTCCAAGTATTCAGGTAAGCAGCCCAAGTGAATCGAGTTCGGCAGAGGATTCTGCGGCTAAAAAGTTTGAACAGTCACTTATTGAGGCATTGAAACCGCCCTCAATGGGTGTTGTATTCTGGTCGTGGGAAAGGTTTGAAAAGAATCCAATTGAGAAGGGAATATTGAAATCGTATTTAGATGAATAATTTTATGCTCCATTCAACATATTAAACATAAAAAGTTTTTTAAAGATAAACAGCAGGTGGATTCAAAGATTGATGAGCAAAAATAAATAGCTGATATAAATTGGAAATGCGGATTTTAGAAATTGTCGTTTTTATCATTTTTTGTTAAAATACTATCATTTTGTGTTAATTTTTGATCATTTTGTGATAAAAATTGATTAAAAATTATCATTTTTATCATCTTGTAATTTTGGAAGTGATTGTTATTAATATTTTTATGTAATTCACGAAGTGAATTTTCAAAAATTTTTAGTTCGAAAATAGGAACCGCGAATTTCACAGATTAAGAAATTAGATGTAAGGACAGAATCCCGAGCATTCGGGATTCCTACAGTCACTTTCATAATTCGTGTTTATCTGAAAGAACATAAATATGCCTGAGGCATATAAATATGCCTAAGGCATATAAATGTGCCTGAGGCACATAAATATGCCTGAGGCACACAAGTATGCCAGAGGCATATAAGTATGCCAGAGGCATATAAATGTGCCTGAGGCACATAAATATTTAGTTATAAATTGTTATTGATATATATAACTAATTATAAATATAATAAAATATATTCGTAATGTCAAGAACTATTTTGATTTTAGTTATTAGCGAGGATAAGAGGAATTTGGTGGGCTACGAAACCCACTTATTATGTGCCTCGGGTAAGATACCCGAGGCGATCATGATTATGTGATTATGTGCCTCGGGTAAGATACCCGAGGCGATC
>JAUWXV010000238.1 GCA_030616165.1 bacterium
AAGAAATAGAAAGATTGAAAGAAAAAAGAACTGAACTTATGTATTATCTTAATGCGGAAGGAATGAAAAAAGTGAT
The DNA here is from genome assembly GCA_030616165.1 of bacterium. Lineage (GTDB taxonomy): Bacteria > SM23-31 > SM23-31 > JAUVVT01 > JAUVVT01 > JAUWXV01. The sequence goes on from JAUWXV010000238.1 coordinate 77, forward strand.
GCTTGACTCTGACATAGCGATATCTGCAGGAGGGCAGACATTATGTGAACTTGCGAAGGTCGGAGTTCCTACAATAGCAGTAGCAGTTGCGGATAATCAATTAAATCATGCACAGGGTTGGGAAAAATCGGGATTTATTGAATATGCCGGGTGTTGTGAGTCTAAAAAACTATTAGAAAAGATTTTAAAATCCTTAAACAAATTATTAGATTATAATGTAAGGATAGAAAAAATAAAGATTGGAAGGTTTTTAACAAAAGACGATGGTGCTAACAATATTGTAGATTTTTTAATGAGTTATGTGCTGTATTAGTCATTGATTTATAGTTAAAAATATATTGAATTAAATGAACAATTGTAGTAAATTTAGCTATATTTAAAAAGGAATTAATAGAAATGTCTCAATTGAAAAAGGTAAAAATTGGGGATAGATTAGTTGATGATGGAGAGAAGTGTCTGATAATTGCAGAGGCAGGAAGTAATCATGACAGAAAATTTGAACAGGCTTTGAAACTAATAGATATTGCTGTAGAAGCGAAGGCAGATGCGATAAAATTTCAGTTATTCAGAGCCGAAAAGATGTATCCAAAAATTTTCAAAAAGGTTGATTATCTTGAAAAGTTAGGAATTAAAAAATCTATATATGATATTATTAAAGAGATGGAAATGCCTTATGATTGGATACCTAAAATTTCTGAATATTGCAAAAAGAAAAATATAATTTTTTTATCAACTCCATTTGATAAAAAAAGTGTTGATATATTGGACGAATATGTTCCTGCTTTTAAAGTGGCTTCATATGAATTAACACATATCCCTTTAATAACAAATATTGCTAAAAAGGGCAAGCCTATGATAATATCTACAGGAGCTTCAAACCTTGAGGAAATACGTGAAACAGTTGATGCTGTTTATAAAATAGGTAATAATGAAATATGTTTAATGCAGTGCACCGCCAAATATCCTGCTCCATTGGAGTCAATTAATCTGCGTGCGATTAATACATTAAAAAGAGAGTTCGGAGTACCAGTGGGATTATCCGATCATAGTCAGGAACCTTTATTAGCACCATGTTTAGCAGTTGCAATAGGTGCAAATTTGATTGAAAAGCATTTTACTATAAATAAATATTTACCAGGTCCTGATCATTTATTTGCTCTTGAACCGAGTGAATTGAAAGAGATGGTTTCCGGAATAAGAAAAGCTGAAAATCTCCTCGGCAGCGGTGATAAAGTTCTTCAGGAAGTCGAACAAGAATTAGTGAAATATAGAAGAGCTGTTTTTACTATTAAAAATATAAAAGAAGGTGAAGTTTTATCGGAAAATAACATAGCTATTTTAAGAAAACCGGGAACAGGTGAAAATTTTATATTTCCAAAAGAATATAAAAATATAATTGGTAAAAAGGTAATTAAGGATTTACATGCAAATTATTGTTTAACTTTTGAAGATATTGAGTCTTAAAAATATATTAACAAAATTTAAATTAAGATTTTATAGTGGTTCAAAAAAAAATTAAAAAGATTAAGGAATTTTGGGATGAGCAGGCTGAAAAGTATGGAGAAGAATATTTGGCTACAATTCCTGATAAAATATTAAAAGATTTAGAAATAAATAACATTTCAAAATATCTTGATTCAGGTAAATTAATTCTTGATGTAGGTTGTGGAAACGGTTTTTCTACTATTAAGTTTGCAGAGACTTATAAAAGTTGTTTTTTAGGGATTGATTATTCTAAGGGTATGATAAAAAATGCAGTTAAAAATCTCAATAAAAAGAATGAAGATATAAAAGAGAGGCTGTTTTTTGTCATTGGGGATATTCTTGAATTGCCTTTTCCTGAAGAAAAATTTGATATTGTTATTTCTGATCGATGTCTTATCAATCTTGTAAATATTAAATACCAATTGAAGGCTATTGAAAATATATGGAAAGCTCTAAAAAAAGGCGGAATATATGTAATGTGTGAAGATACACTTGAAGGCTTGAAAAAAATAAACGAATTGAGGAAAATGGTTGACCTTTATGAAATTCCAATGCGTTGGCATAACCTTTATCTTAGTGAGGGAAAAATTTTTAGTAATATTACTGATAAATTTTCACTTGAAGTTATTGATAATTTTGGAAGCTTATACTATATAGCTTCAAGAGTTTTTAATGGCAAACTGGCTAATATTGAAGGAAAAGAACCTGATTATCTTCATCCTATTAATGTAATAGCTGGAAAATTACCAAGTATTGGAGATTATTCACCATTAAAAATTTTCGTTTTAAAAAAAATTTAATATTGCAATAAATTATGAAAAAAATAGGCTTTATAGGTGGAGTTGAAGTAAGCTGGTATTGTCTTGAGGCAATTTGTGTTTATGGCATAAAACCGGTTATTGTTTTCAGTTATGATGAGAGTTTAAAACATAGGTCTGGCTATAAGAGTTTTGATGACCTCGCATTAAAATATGGATTTGAAATTGTAAAGACAAGAGATATTAACAGTGAAGAAAATATTCAAATATTAAAAGAGAAAAGTCTTGATGTGTTGTTTGTCATAGGTTGGTCTCAGCTTGTAAAAAAGGAGATTCTTGATATTACTTCCATGGGGTGTATTGGGGTTCATCCTACAAAACTTCCGGAAGGTAGGGGGAGAGCTCCAATACCCTGGACATTGATTAAAGGTTTGGAAAAAAGCGCCGTAACTATATTTTTTCTTGATGAGGGTGCAGATTCAGGTAATATTATTTTACAAAAGGATTTATATATTAGTATCCATGATGATGCCAAAAGTCTTTATAAAAAGGTGCTGGATATTCACATTGAATTGATAAATGAGGTTTTACTAAAAATTTTAAATGATAATGTTAAATCTCAACCTCAAGATAATACACAAGCAACATATTGGAAAAAGAGAAAACCAGAAGATGGTATTATTGAATGGAGTAAAAAAACAATTGAACTTTATAACTGGATTAGAGCCTTAACACATCCATATCCTGGCGCTTTTACTTTTTATAATGGTAAAAGGATTTATATTTGGAAGGCAGAGGCAGTCAATGTTTCAAGAGATAATTTAGAAAAAGAACCTGGTAAGATTATTGGTAAAGTGATTGGGACATGTGAAGATAATAGTGGCATTATAGTCGCTACAACTGATGGTTTTTTAATTTTAAGAGTGGTGCAATTTGAAAGTGAGAATGAGATAAATCCTGTTAATTTAATAGAAACAGGTAGATTGAAAGTCGGTGAAAAGTTTAAATAAATTAAATATATAATATGAAAAACAGAGTATTAGTTGTTGCATCACATCCTGATGATGAGGTTTTAGGGTGTGGAGGAACAATTGCTAAACATATAATTGACAGGGATAAAGTTTTTGTGGTAATTTTGGGAGAAGGGATAACATCAAGAGATGAAGAAAGGGATGCTGAAAAGAGAAAAAGGGAGATGGAAACTCTTAGGAAACAAATTCATAAAGCAGGAAAGATTTTGAATGTTTCTGATATTTATACATATGATTATCCGGATAACCGCTTTGATACTGTTGCACTTCTTGATATTATAAAAACTATAGAAAAAGTGAAGGAAGAGGTTAAGCCTGATATAATTTATACACATCATTATGGAGATTTGAATATAGACCACAGGATAACATTTGATGCAGTTATGACCGCCGCAAGACCTGTTCAGGGTGAATCAGTAAAAGAGATATATTCATTTGAGATTCCTTCTTCAACAGAGTGGTATTTTTCTTCCCCAAAGAATTGTTTTATGCCGAATGTATTTATAGATATATCAGAAACTATTGAAAAAAAGTTGCAGGCGTTAAAAGAATATAAAAGTGAAGTGCGCCAATTTCCGCATCCAAGATCGCCTGAGGCTGTTGAATCTATTGCTAAAAGACGGGGGAGCAATTCTGGTCTAAAATATGCCGAGGCTTTCTGTTTAGTCCGCTCAATAAGAGTGTGAGCATTATATATGAAAATTGTATCCACAGTTGAAGCAAGAATGGGTTCATCGAGACTGCCCGGAAAGACCGTGATGGAGATACTTGATAAACCTATGCTTGAACTTTTAATAGAAAGACTCAAAAGGTCAAAATTAATAGATGAAATTGTTATTGCAACAACAATTAATCCAAAAGATAATTTGATTGCTGAATTAGCTAAAAAAATTGGTGTTAAATGTTTCAGGGGAAGTGAGGAGGATGTTCTTGGTAGAGTTCTTAATGCCGCAAAAAGTGTAAATGCGGATATCATTGTAGAAATTACAGCAGACTGCCCTCTCATCGACCCGGATGTTGTGGATATGACTATTAGGGAATACTTGAATAACGATTATGATTATGTGTGCAATATAAATGCCCCAGAAAGAACTCCAATTTTAAATTCAAATTTTCCATCAGGATTAGAAACACAGGTATTTTCTGTAAAAGTGCTGGAAGAAGTAGCACAATTAACCAATGATCCATCTGATAGGGAGCATGTTTCTATTTATATTTATATGCATCCAGATAAATTTAAGGTCTTTTGCATTAAAGCGCCTGAAGAATTGAATTATCCGAATCTTTGGTTAACTGTTGATTATAAAGAGGATTTCGAAGTGATAAAGAAGATATATGAGTCTTTGTATCCAAAAAACCCGGAGTTTTCTTTCCTTGATGTTATAGAATTTTTAAAGAATGACCCGGTGTTGAAATTGAGGCTTGAGGGGAGAGATTGATTTTTCTTTTAATAATATAAAAATTTTTTATAAATTTTTAATTTGGTCAAATTGCTTATTAGATAAGGATATGTAGAAATGAATACAATAAAATATGATGTTTTTATAAAAGGTAAGCTGGTCGATTTGGTTTGCCTAAATGAGGAGGTAGTGGAAAGATCAAATTGGTATAATTGGTTTAATGATGAAGAAAATATGAAATTTATGCAGAAACATTACTTTCCAAATACGAAAACACAACAATTAAACTTTTATAGAAATGAAATTGAAAATAGTAAAACTAAATTGCAATTGGGAATCGTTCATAAAAAAGATAATAAATTAATCGGGACTATCTCGTTAAATTACATTGACTTTTTAAATAGAAAATGTGAAATATCAGGATTTATTGGAGAAAAAAAATATCAAAATATTAAACTTTTCATGGATGCAAACAAGATTATCATAAAGCATGCTTTTGAGAATCTGAATATGCATAAAATTTATGGAGGTACTATACTAAAAGAAATATCATCGATGTATTGCAGAGTATTAGGATTTAAGGAAGAAGGTATAAAAAGAAGAGAAATTTATAAAAACGGTAAATATAATGATGTATATTTGATTGGGCTTATTAAGGAAGAATATTATGCAAAACTTCAAAAAAATACTTGAATTGGTCTATAAAAAATCCCCATTTCAAAAAAAGAAAATAGAAAAACATCTCTCAAAAAGAGATAAAAAGTATTTTCAAAATGCAGAGAAATTCTCAACTGAGTATGCTGGATATTTAGAAAATCAAAATATACCGTTAGATTATGCAGTAGACGCAT